>JBILUU010000043.1:0-11839 GCA_044370815.1 Bacteroidia bacterium | reverse complement strand
CATGTTAGCTATTTATTTCTAATGCAAACGCATTATTGGAATTCGGGTTTAATACTTTAATTTTTGCAAAAACACTATACTATGGTATTTGTGTAACGGGTGCACCATAAATACAGAAAACCGTAAAACTTTCTAGCATTACGGTTTTCTTTTGTGGAGCCGAGGGGATTCGAACCCCTGTCCAAACAAGGAATCAAAAAGCCTTCTACATGTTTAGCTTTTAATTGAGCAAGTTACCCTGCAATTCAACAAACTTAGGTTTAAAAGCCAACCAACAGTTTGCCTGAGCTTCTATTTCTTAATAAACAGCGAAGCAGTGTTTATGCAGCTCATTATTTGTGATGCCGAGACAAGACGCTAATGAGCTAAGCTTCTTGTTCGACACTGCATTTTAATACCTAGTATTAAGCTGCAAGGGCGTAGTTATACTCGCCAGATAAAAGTTTTGAGAGTTAGATTTTACGTGCTCCATTCACAATACACGACATGCTTACAATTTAATTTCAATTGCTGTCAAAACCGGTCGGCCCCGATTAGAATACAAAAATAGGCAATTAATTTTAGAAATAACTAATAAAAAAGCCCTTATTTTGGTAAGGGCTTTATGCTTGGTTTTGCAACTACTAATGACCTTCCTCCCCGTGAGAGAGCGGAACATCTTGTGGGACAAAATCAACATCTTTACCTGGCTTACTATAATCATAAGGCCAACGATGCACTGTAGGCAATTCACCGGGCCAGTTACCATGTAAGTGTTCAACAGGTGCAGTCCATTCTAATGTAGTACTGTTCCAAGGATTTTGTGATGCTTTTTTACCTCTGTACATACTGTAAAAGAAATTGAAAAGGAATAATCCTTGAGCAAGGGCACCAATAATAGCAAAAACAGTAATCAAAATATTAATACTTTGCAAGTTTTCGAAAAGAGCAAAAGCTTCATTACTGTAGTATCTACGGGGAACACCGGTTAAGCCGATAAAGTGCATAGGAAAGAAGACACCATATACAGCGGTAAACGTTAACCAAAAGTGTGCATATCCTAATTTATTGTTCATCATTCTTCCAAACATACGTGGGAACCAATGATAAACACCACAAAACATTCCAAAGATTGCGGATGCTCCCATTACGATATGGAAGTGGGCAACCACGAAATAGGTATCGTGAACATTGATATCGAGAGCGGAGTCAGCAAGAATTATACCTGTAACACCCCCCGTTACGAAGGTTGAAACCAAACCAACCGCAAAAAGCATGGCTGGTGAGAATTTCAAATTTCCTTTCCAAAGCGTTGTTACATAATTGAATGCTTTTACGGCCGATGGGATTGCAATGAGTAGTGTTGTAAATACGAATACAGACCCTAAGAAAGGATTCATACCTGTGATGAACATATGGTGCCCCCAAACAATGAATGACAAAAATCCGATTGCAAGAATGGACCCAATCATAGCCCTGTAACCAAAGATTGGTTTTCTACTCATGGTAGCTATTACTTCAGAGGTAATACCAAGCGCAGGAAGCAATACGATATATACCTCAGGGTGACCTAGGAACCAGAATAAATGTTGGAAGAGTACCGGAGATCCGCCCGTTTGCTCCAAAGCTTGGCCGCTGACAAAAATGTCTGACAAATAGAAACTCGTACCAAATGACCTATCGAAAATCAACAGCAAAACAGCAGCAAAAAGGACAGGGAAAGACAAAACCCCTAAAATTGCTGTGACGAAAAACGCCCAAATAGTTAGAGGCAGCCTTGTCATAGTCATCCCTTTGGTTCGAAGGTTGAGGACAGTAACAATATAGTTAATGGAACCCAATAATGAACCAGCTACGAACAAAGTCATACTTACCAACCAAAGAGTCATTCCTAATCCTGAACCAGGTATTGCTTCTTCCAAAGCACTGAGAGGAGGATAAATTGTCCACCCAGCAGAGGCAGGTCCTGTTTCAACAAACATTGAGTAGAACATGATTAAACTAGATGCGGCAAAGAACCAAAAAGACAGCATATTCAAAAAACCTGATGCCATATCGCGTGCCCCAATTTGAAGTGGAATGAGTAAATTACTAAAAGTTCCACTCAAGCCACCGGTGAGTACAAAAAACACCATTATAGTACCATGTATGGTTACAAGTGCCAAGTACATATTTGGGTCAAGCACTCCATTTGGAGCCCATTTTTTACCTAAAAAGTATTCTAATATACTAAAACTTTGACCTGGCCACGCTAATTGCAACCTAAAAAATATTGATAGCATCATTGCTACAACCCCCATGAAAACAGCCGTAATTAGGAACTGTTTTGAAATCATTTTGTGGTCAGTGCTAAAAATGTATTTCGACCAAAAACCTTGCTCATGATGATCATGCGCGTGATCGTGACTGTGGTCATGATGACCGTGTTCTTCTGAATGATCTAAAGTATGTGCGTGAGACCCCATAGATTTATATTTAAGTATTATTCTTTTTTATTTGTAACAATTGAGAAATTAAAAAGTTGTTTATTTGATGGCAATGTTTTCAACAAGATTTACCTGAGCCATATTCTTTTCTTTGAAAGTTTTTTGTTCGGCTAACCATTTTGCATAATCTTCTGGCGAATCAACAATAATTTTCATTTGCATATTCCAATGTGTTGAGCCACAAATTTTATTACATAACAATACATAATCGAAATCAGGATTTTTAGTTTTTTCTTTCATTTGGGCTGTTGTTATGGTTGGAGTAAAATGAAATTCGGTTCTCATACCCGGCACGCAGTTCATTTGTGCTCTGAAATGCGGCATGTATGCACTATGAATAACATCTTTAGCTCTGAAATACATTAAAACTGTTTTGTTTACAGGAATATGAAATTCACCACTTACAATTTTATCATCCCAAGCGTGTTTATCGGTAGAATCAATAGCAAGAGGATTCATGTCTGCGGTTAGTTTGTAATTGGTTTCTCCGAGAGTGTTATCGTTTCCACCATATCTGGCTGTCCATTTAAATTGTTCAGCAAATAGTTCCATAACCACAGCTTTGTTAGGATCGGCAGGTGAGGTAATTTTATTCCAAACTGCGAGACCGTATATTATAATTACAGCTAGGAAAATTGCGGGCACGATTGTCCAAATCAATTCTAATTTTGTACTGTGTGCAAAATATGTTGCCTTTAATCCCTTTTTAGAATAGTATTTATAACCAAAATAAAAAAGAAGCACATTAACAGCTACGAATACAACTGTAATGATAATGAGATTAAAATTAAACAAGGTGTCAATCTCTACACCATGTTCAGAGGCCGATTCCGGTAATAAGTTATCTTTGTAGGAGTATGTAAGGTAAATGCAAAAAGCAAAGAAGGCCAGAAGAAAAGGCATCATCATTCTGCCATTAAATCTTGAATCAGATTCGGATACTGATTCTTCGTTGTCGTTAACTTTAAGACTTGTAGACAACTCATAAACTTTTACCAGTCGAGCGATAGCTATAACACCTAAGATTATTGCTATGTATGTTAATAATGATATCATATTATTTATAATAGTTTTATAATTAATTACACTTGAAAATGATAACTTTCTTCGATCATAGGATGCTTTTCTGCAACAACAGGCGCTTTAGAAAATGCATTGAAGAAAACCCACAAGAATAATCCTCCAAAGAACAAGGTTGAGCAAATTTCTACAATACCTATGTGTGCATGCGTTCCCATGATTCCTGGCATAATGATTAACCAAACATCAATCCAATGACCTATAATCATCAATATACCCGCAACAATCAACGCATTCTCCTTTCTTTTAGCATCTCTTGTCATAAGCGTTAAGAAAGGAACAAAGAAATTGATTAAAAAGTTCATGATGAATATTGGTTTAAAATGCGGTGTTTGTCTAAGTGCGTAATAAGCCACCTCTTCGGGTAAATTTGCATACCAAATTAACATGAATTGAGAAAACCAAAGATAGGTCCAGAATACGCTGAAGGCGAACATGAATTTACCAATATCGTGCAAATGATTCTCGTTTACCTTGGGGAGATATCCGTTTCTCTTTAAGTAAATTGTAAACATTCCCAACACGGTCATTCCAGTTACAAACATTCCCGCAAAAATGTACCAACCGAATAAAGTACTAAACCAATGCGCATCAATAGACATAAGTATGTCCCAGGCACCTGTTGAAGAAGTTACAGCAAATAGTACCAAAAATACATGGGCTAACTTCGATGATTTCCAATAATTTTCGGTACCCCCAATTTTATCTTCTTCCATTGCATATTTTCTTAACATGATTGCAGAACCAGCCCAAATTAATCCATAAATTACAAGTCTGATAACAAAGAAGGGGATGTTTAGAAAGGCCTGTTTTCCGTATAAAATTTTATCAAATTCAGGGGAAGCTTTGTCATATAGCTGAGGATGTGTCCAATGGTAAATATCGTGGTGCCCGAATAAGAATATGAGTATCAAAAATCCGCACGCATAAGGCAGGTATTGTGCCATTGCAAGAGGAATTCGGAGGATACCGGCACTCCAACCTACTTCAGCAGCAAATTGTAATGCATAAAAAAATAATCCTGCCAGAGCGATTGCAAGCAAATAAAAATTTCCATGCAGTAAACTTGCCCAAGTTCTTGTTACATCAGATGCAAAACCATAAGCAATACCTGCTATTCCGATGCCAATCATGCCAAGGGAAAGCATTTTATTATTTTTAGTTACAGAGTAATTAGTCATAACTTTATATTATCGTTGCTGAAATAAATTATTTTTTAATTGTGTCGTTCGCTGCGGCATTGTTTGCTGAAGGCGTTGCTTTTTTAACCAACTCATTTATGTGATTTATCACCAACCATCTTTCTTCTTTAGTTACCTGGGAAGCATGCTGTCCCATGAGGTTTTTGCCATAGGTTATAGAGTGGAACATTTTACCTTCATTTAATCCTGTTGCTACTTTATCCCAATATTTACCCGGTGATGGGAATTTTCCATTCGCAACAATTGATCCGTTACCATCTCCTGCCTCACCATGGCAAGCCACACAAAATTTTGTATATATTTCTTTGCCTTTATCAAGGTTTGCAGGTGTAGCTTCAATAGGATTTTTAAGGTTTAACCCAGCAGCTTCATAACCTTCGTTAGTGTTAGGATAAGGATAAATACTATTGTTCATGCTCCAGGCAGAATTAGGGAATTCACCTTGCGAAATTGTTCCTTCAACCGGGGGTCTTGCACCGAGCATATCCTTGAAATTTGGATTCTCTTCATATGGTTTGTAAGCAACTGATCTATACATATCAGGCATAAACTCAATACCAGGGCTCAAGGGATCTCTTGAGCAGCTACTTAGGATAACTAGCGCGGAAACTGTTAATGTTATTCCGCTGAATAAATTGTTGTTGAATATCTTCATCTTTTATTGAGACTTATATTTCAATATTATTTTCCATAATCTTTAACCTCTTCTGCACCATGTTTGATGAGCAAAGCGGTAAGTTCAGCTCTTTTTGAATCATCATTGCACTCTACTTGCATCACAAATCTATCATCAGTCATGCGGGTGTCAGGAACAAAAGCAGTAACACCAGGTAATGTTTTACTTCTTAAATAGAATGTGATTACCATACCATGTGCAGCACAAAAAATTGTGGATTCAAAGATAACAGGCACAAAAGCTGGCAAATTTTTGTAGAATGCGAAGTTTGGTTTTCCACCAATATCCATTGGCCAATCAGTAATCATCATGTAATTGGTCATAATTAAGGCCAAACAGCAACCTATGATTCCGTAGATGAAAGCACAAATTGAAATTCTTGTTCTTTTATGCCCAACTAAATGATCCATACCGTGCACAGGAAAAGGACTGTAGACTTCTTTAATTCTAACTCCACTGCTACGCAATGGTTTGATGTTTTTCATTAAAACATCTTCATCGTTATAAACTGCGAAAATATACTTGCTCATTATTTCAGTTATTTATCAAATTAGTGATGATCAACATGGGAATGTCCGTGCTCAAGAGCGGCTCTCTTTGCTTGAGTACTGGAAGACTTAGTAATTGTTTTTAATTCGCTCATGGCAATTACAGGGAAAAATCTGGCAAACAAGAGGAAGCATGTAAAGAACAAACCTAATGATCCGATAAAAATCCCAACCTCAACCCAAGAAGGGTGATATGTTCCCCATTCTGAAGGAAGATATGCCCTGTGAAGCGAGGACACGATAATCACAAATCGCTCGAACCACATACCAATATTTACCACAATGCTTAAGATGAATGTGAAAGTGATATTTGTTCTTAAACTTTTTACCCAGAACAACTGAGGTGAGATCACATTACAAGTCATCATACTTGCATAGGCCCACCAATAATATCCGGTGGCTCTGTTGATGAAACAGTAGCTTTCATATTCTACACCTGAATACCAGGCAATGAAAAACTCTGTGATGTAAGCGATCCCAACAATTGAACCAGTAACAAGAATGATACGGTTCATCATATCGATATGTAAAGTGGTTATATAGTTTTCTAAACTCAATACTTTTCTAGTGATGATAAGTAGTGTTTGAACCATCGCAAATCCAGAGAATATGGCACCAGCCACGAAGTATGGAGGGAAGATAGTTGTATGCCAACCTGGTAGAATGGAAGTGGCGAAGTCCATAGATACTATGGTATGTACTGATAACACTAGTGGTGTTGACATTCCGGCAAGAACTAAAGAAACCTCTTCAAATCGTTGCCAATTTTTTGAAGATCCTGTCCATCCAAAAGCAAGTAAGCCATACCAAAATTTATTAGCCTTAGTTTTAGCTCTATCTCTTACAACTGCGAAATCGGGAATTAAACCTGTGTACCAGAAAACCAGAGAAACAGAAAAGTATGTTGAAACTGCAAATGTATCCCAAACCAATGGTGAATTGAAGTTTACCCAAAGGGAACCGAATTGGTTAGGAAGAGGTAGCAACCAATAAGGAAGCCAAGGTCTACCAATGTGAGTTAAAAGGAATGTTGCTGCGCATATAACAGCAAAGATAGTCATCGCTTCAGCCGAGCGATTGATTGAAAGTCTCCATTTTTGTCGGAACAATAACAATACTGCTGAAATTAACGTACCGGCATGGCCTATACCTACCCACCAAACGAAATTGGTGATATCCCAACCCCAATCAACGATATTGTTGATTCCCCACATTCCAATACCTTCTCCAACGGTAATTGAAACACAGAGTACCCACCATAGCAGTGCAGCAACAGCGGCAATAAAACACCACCACCAGTATTTATTAGCTTTACCTTCAATAGGTCTGCAGATGTCCTCAGTAATTTCGTGATTAGTTTTGTCACCCAGTATTAATGGTTCTCTTATCGGGGCTTCGTACATCATATTTGTTGTATATTGATATTAATAAAAATGTTATTATTTAAGAATGATGAGCTTCAGAGTGTCCTTCTACATTTCTAACTTTTACTTGATAGAAAACCGATGGTTGAACACCAAGTTCTTCGAGCATGTAGTATGAACGATCTTCTTCTTTCATTTTTGAAACTTGGCTAGACTTATCTGCAATGTTTCCAAAGGTGATGGCATTTGTTGGGCAAGATTGTGCGCACGCAGTATCTATTTCACCATCTTTAATCTCACGTCCTTGTTTCTTTGCAGTTAATTTACCTTCTTGAATTCTTTGAATACACATTGAGCATTTTTCCATAACCCCACGAGAACGAACGGTAACATCAGGATTCAATACCATTTTACCCAAGTCGTTATTCATGTGGAAGTCGAACTGATCATTCTCAAAATACTTAAACCAGTTGAATCTTCTAACTTTGTATGGACAGTTGTTTGCACAATATTTAGTTCCTACACATCGGTTGTAGGTCATTTGATTCAATCCTTCATTGCTGTGAGTTGTGGCTAAAACAGGGCAAACAGTTTCACAAGGAGCATGGTTACAATGCATACACATTACAGGCTGGAAAACTACCTGAGGATTTTCTTCAGGAATTTCCATTTCGTGATACATATCGATTACGCCTTTCTTTTCTGCCTCTGCTTTTTCTTTACTCATGCTGCTGGAATAATATCTATCGATTCTAATCCAATGCATTTCGCGATTCATTCTTACCTCATCTTTACCTACCACAGAGACATTGTTTTCGGCTTGACATGAAACTAAGCAGTTTCCGCAACCGATGCATGAATTTAGGTCGATACCCATACTCCATTGTAGGCTCGGTTTAGGGAAGCCCGGATTTTCTTCAGTAGCCCAAAGGTTTACAGTATGTGCAGGAACCTTTTTATGGTCATGTCCATCTGCAATAAACAACATTTCAGTATGATTTCCAGACTTACCATTTTTGCGGAATTCACTTAGGGTTGTTTCTTTTACCATCTCTCTGCCCATTAATGTTTGGTGCGTTTGAGTGGTAACTAACATATATTTTTCACTGTTATCGGCAATAGAAACTTTTGAGGAGTGATAGCTCATGAGCCCACTGCCATTTGTTCCTACTAGCGAGAATGCGTTGACACCAATGTTATTTCCGGCTTTTCCAACCATTGTACGCCCATAACCAACAGAGAGGGCTATTGTTCCCTCTGCTTGACCAGGCTGCGGGAATACAGGTACTTTTTCAATTGTAACACCATTAACGGTTAAGTTAACCGTATTCATTTTTTCTTCTTTCTCGTGTATGATATTATATCCCCTTTTCTCCATTTCTTTTGGCGACATAGTGATATAATTATCCCAGGTTATCTTAGATATAGGATCCGGCATTTCTTGCAACCAAGGGTTATTTGCATTAGCCCCATTACCGATGCTAATTTTTTGGTAGAAAGTAATTTCTAATTCACTACCCGTTTCTTTTGAAATTTCGGATGCTGCAGCCGATAAATCATAGTTCCAATTTACTGTTGATGCCGGGTTTGCAGCGACTTCGAAAACACCATCATGTAAGCTTTTCATCCAAAAATTTTGGAACATAGGCTCGGCAGATTGCAGAGGGAACATCTTCTTCTCCCAATTTGCTTTAACATAGTCCTGATATTTCATTGGATTTTTCATCCATGTCAATAAACTATCTCCAAAGGATCTTGTATTGAAAAGTGGATAAATAGTTGGTTGAATGAGAGCGTATGTATTTGCTTTCGGACTTGCATCACCCCATGATTCTAGGAAATGATGGTCGGGGCAAATATAGGTACACTTAGAGGCAGTTTCATCCTTTCTATCGGCTGTAGCAATTGAAGTTGGCACTTTTGATAAGGCAGCTTCAAATCCTAAAGCTTTGGGTGCTGAATAAACAGGATTACAGTTAAGCATCATTAATACTGAAACTTTACCTTCCTTCATTTCATTTACCAAAGCTATGAATTCTTCATCGTTGCCTTGCGCTAAATTTAAAGGATTGGCCATATCGATGGTAGTTCCATAATTAGTAAGCATGGCATTGATACCATTTACAATCGATTGAATATTTGCATCGTTGGCTCCGCAAACTACTAAAGATTTTCCTTTATTATTCCACAAAGCATCAGCCGTTTGTGCAATACTTTTATCAAAGTTAACCTTAGCACCCGAGATTGTCGCTGCGCCTGCCTTTGTTGCGATGGCATTATAAAGACTGACCACAGCAGCACCAGTTTGTGATGGCTTGATGGCCACTCTTACATCGGCATTTGCACCAGACAAGGACATATAACTTTCAAACTGAAAGTGTTTACTCATTTCTTTCTTGTCTTTATTCAATTTGCGTGTTACACCATATTGGCGGGCAAACTGTATAGGCGATATCCAATTACCTAAGAAATCGGCACCAAAACTTACAATCACATTGGCTTTGCTGAAATCATATGATGGTATAACTGCAGCACCAAATGTTTGCATATTTGCTTTTCTGATAGCTGCATAGGAAACAGCATCATAAGTTACATGTTTTGCAGTTGGATACTTTGCAACAAAGTCAGCGATCAAGCCATTTAATGAAGGGCTAGTGATGGTAGACGTAAGTATTCTTATTGGAGCTTGTGCAGCCGCTGCTGCTTCAATTTTTGATTCAATTTCATTATCGACATCTTTCCAAGAAGCTGCATTTCCTGCTTTTGTAGGACTTTGAATGCGCTCATTATCGTACAAAGAAAGAACAGATGCTTGAACCCTAGCGTTGGTTCCGCCTGCGCTGAAGGTTGAAAATTTGTTTCCTTCGATTTTTATTGGTCTTCCTTCACGGGTTTTAACCAAAACACTGCAGTAATCAGAACCGTCATCATACGTTGAGGCATACCAATTTGAAATACCAATTGTTACCTCTTCAGGTTTTACTAAATAAGGAACAGTTTTTCTTACCGGAGTTTCACAAGCTGCAAGCGATGCTGCAGTCACAGAAAATCCTAAAAATTTAAGAAAATCCCTTCTTGGGGTTTTAGTGCTATTGAGTGCATCATTACCTAAAAACGCTTCAAGTGGAATTTCCTGCGCGAATTCGTTTTGGGCTTTTTTAATAATCTCAGGACTATTATTGAGATCCTCTAGCGATTTCCAATATTTTTTGTTGCTCATATGATTTTTACTTGCTCCTGCTTAGGCGGGGATTGGTTATATGCTGTATAAATATTACTTTACAATTAATAATGACATTTTCCACACTCGATGCCACCCATCATACTTACTGTAATTGGCTTTTTGCCATAAGTCTTTTTGAGTTCTTCATGCAACTTGGTGTAGTATGGATTGTCGGCCATCTTTACTTCAGTTTTACGATGACAATCGATGCACCAACCCATTGTAAGTGGAGTGAACTGACGTAAAGTATCCATTTCGGCCACAGGACCGTGGCAAGTTGTACATTCTTGTTTACCTACTGTTACGTGCTGAGCATGATTGAAGTAAGCATGTTCAGGAAGTTGGTGTACCTTCACCCATTTAATTGGCTTGGGATTAGGACCGTAAGTATCTTTTTCGGGATTATAATCTAAGGCTGCGTATATTTTTGCGATTTCTTTTTTACCTGTAACTGTACCCTCCTGAATGGCTTTGTGGCAATTCATACAAACGTTTGCAGAGGGCACGTTAGAGATTTTACTTTTTTCTACTCCTGAATGACAGTAAACGCAACTTATAGCATTTTGTCCGGCATGTATTTTATGGCTAAAATAAATTGGTTGCTCAGGAGCATATCCTTCATAGATACCAATGCCCATCATTCCATTCCAAGCGGCCTTAGCACCATAACTTACAATTACTATTAAACCAAGGGCTACAATTTTCTTGTTGGTGCGTGCCCAATTCTTAAGAAATGCTGCATTGTAGTTAACAGGCACCGGCTCGGGTAAACCTTCTTTTTGATTAACTAAACGTTGAAGAGAATTTTTTACTCCGTTCAATACACTAATTAGAATCAAGAAAAGGATGATAAGACCTAGAAGGAAATAGAGTACAGTTGAAGAATCTTGACCGGAGGCAGTAGGAGCAGCATCCACTTTCTTATCTGCAGCCTTAGTATCCACAGGTGGATTGGCTATGTATGCAAGCACTGATTTAATTTCATCATCAGTTAGGGCTTGTGAAGGCATTACTGACTTATTGTACTCATTAAAAATTTTGTTAGCGTATGCATCTCCAGACTTAACAAGCGCTTGGGAATTTTTAATCCACTTAATAAGCCATTCTTCAGCTGGCTGAGGTACCCTTGCAGCAACGCCCTTGAGTCCCGGACCTACCAATTTTTGATCAGTTACTTTGTGACATGAGGCACAATTGATTTTGAATAATTTTTCACCGGCAGCGATGTCCTGACTGTAGGATGCATCAACATTGAAAGTTAGAAAAACTGCGATGAGGACG
>JBILUU010000364.1:0-3231 GCA_044370815.1 Bacteroidia bacterium | reverse complement strand
CTCTTAAAGTAGTCACAGGAACTTTAAGATTTAGCTTTGATGATGAAATGTGCAGTGTTTGAGTTTAGTTAAATCATTGCCTTATCCGAATAAGTTTAAAATTATTAAATTACTTAAACTAAAAAAACATGCTTCGTAATCTCTTCATTTTATTAAATGTTGCCTTTCTTGCCAGTTTGAAAGGTTTATCTGATGAAGATAAAGCAAAAATATCACAAAGAATTCCTTCAAATGTTTTGGCGGGTACAGAGTTCATAGAGGAAGTAGAAATTTCTAAGCCGGCATCGGTAAGTAGTTTTGCTAAGTTTGAGCAACAACTGCCTAAAGGTATGGTAGCCGTGGGGTTAGACCTTAAGGGAGGAGTACTTACGCAAGACGAAAATAATTTGGTAAAAATAGTTTGGTATAAAATTTCAGATATCAACAACTTTACCATAAGATTGAGAATTCTTGTGGATTACGAAACAAGTTTAAATGAATATGCCTTTAGCAGTCGCTTTGCATACTTAGAAAATAATTCCCGAAAATCTGTTGAATCTGAAATGAATAAAATATTGGTGGAAAAAGGTGAAGATCAACCATTGGATGAAAATGAAAGAGATTTGCCCAAAGTAGCTGACACTAGCATACATCGTGCCTTAACAGATAACATCGATAAAATGTTGAGAGAGTCAGGTGTTGCATGTACTCAGGTTTCAGAAATGTTATCTATGTCTGAAGCCAAAATTGATATCAGAGTAGTTAAAGGAAAAGTTGCAGGTTTTGCAAAAATTGAAGAGCCGGTTTGTGAAGGATTAACGGCAATTAACTTGGATGCAGGAGGTGCTGTTTTTACTTTTGTTGATGGTAAAGTTAAATATGTTTGGACCAATTTACCCGAAGGACAGAAGGTTACAGTAAGTTTCAAATTGGTCAGAAACAAGGATGCAGCATGGATGAAACGATGTACATTTGAAGGAGAGTTTTCATACTTGGAAGGCGAAAAAAGTATGCGTTGCAACTTCAATTCTGTTACAGTTGATTTCGAAAAGGGGATTACTTTATCTAATGTGGTAAAACCTGATCCTGCCTTAACGCAGTCATCGCAAAAACCAAACAATTCTACTGATCAAAGCAAGGTTGAAAATACTGATGCCAATAAGGTAGCTACTGAACAGAATCAAAAGGATAATTCTAAAACTAGCACCACCGAAAATACCGTAGCTGCAACAAATCAATCCTCAAAAGACAATTCTCAAACAAGTACTTCAAATGATAGTAAAGGGGGGAAAAATGATGGTAAAATGAATAATGTTCAACCAACTGCTACCATACAAGATAACAATTCAAATACACAAAAGCAGGCTGATGCCGCTGCCGATAATGCAAAACAGGATATTGAAAAAACAAAAACAGATGCAGTTGTAATCAATAAGCAAGCTGAAGAAAATAACGGAACAGCATCAAAGACAAATAAGATAGATGCTAAAAAGGATATTCCTAATTCGAACAATGCAGTTGCTAATGGTGGACTAGTTTTTAAAGTGCAAGTATGTGCCACACACCGCACCGTTGATGCAACCTTTGTTAAGAATAATTACAAACTTACTGATGATGTGATACAGGAAATGCATGAAGGCTGGTTCAAGTTTACGGTTGGAAGTTACGGTCAGTATGCAGAGGCAAGAAGCAAAAGAGAAGATTTGGCCCCGTTTAATTTACCAGGGCCATTTGTAACAGCTTACAATAATGGAAATCGTATTACAGTGCAGGAAGCACTCATGATTTCAAAGCAGCAGTGGGTCAAATAATAGCGTACCTTTGAATTGATGTGCAAACGAAATATCCTATCGAGGCTTAATTACCAAACATTCATCCTTTCTTAAAGATATTTTTCCAACTCACAACCTTGCCGGCCGATCTTTTTTGATTAAATAAACCGGTATGTACTAGCGTTTTGCTATCAATGAGTTTTGGCATAAATTTTTCAAAATAGCTTAATCCTTTAAACATATCGGTCATAATTGTCTCGGTGGCCTTTATTTCAACAAGATTCAACTGCTCTGATTCCTGCCAAATAAAGTCAATCTCATGCCCTACAGCATCTCTCCAAAACCAATAGTCGAGCAACATATTTTGGTGGTAGTTTTGCTTGATATATTCATTAATGACATAATTTTCAAATAAGCTGCCTTTGTATTGGCTAAGTTTTAAACTCGATGCATCATTAATTTTAAGTAGGTAGCACAATAAGCCGGTGTCATAAAAATACAATTTCGGACTCTTGGTAACACGCTTGTTCAAATTTGTATGATAGGGCTGCAGTAAATAAACAATATAACTGGTTTCGAGTACCGAAATCCAAGATTTTGCTGTTGGCTGCGAAATTCCGCATTCGTTGGCAAGTGAATTGAGATTCAACAACTGCCCGGCACGGGCCGCACACAGTGATATAAAATTTCTGAACAGCTTTAAATCTTTCACATGTATGAGTTCAGATAAGTCTCTTTCCACATAGGTTTGTATATAGTTTGAATAAAAAAACTTTGAAGGGATTTCTCTGTCGTAAATACCAGGGTAAGCCCCTTTTTGCAGATTTACGGCAAAATCATCGTTCAGCCATCCTGCTTGCTGCATTTCATGTATGTCGAATGGGAGTAATTTAAACAAGGCAACCCTGCCTGCCAAACTCTGAGTAATGCTGCGCATAAGATGAAAGTTTTGTGAACCTGATATAATATATTGGCCCATAATTTGGTCTTCATCCACTTTGGTTTGAAGGTAAGAAAATAGATGAGGTACGCGCTGTACTTCATCAAATATCACATACCGATTGTATTCGGTTAAAAAACCATTAGGATCATTAATGGCATAGTTTCGATAATCCGAATTCTCAAGATTGACATACGTGTATTTTGAAAACTGCTCCTTTAAAAAAGTTGTTTTCCCCGACTGCCTTGGTCCGGTTAATGCTAACACGGGATATTTTTTTAGATAAATATCCATTTGCTTTTTAATGCTTCTCTTTGCACCCATAAATCTTAAATATTAAAATACAAATATACAATCAATTTTGAAATTACACTATATTATACTTTGAAAATACACTATACTGTACTTTGAAATTACACTATACTATAATTTGAAAATACACTATATCATACTTTGAAAATACACTATGTTATACTTTGAAAATACACTATGCTATACTTTGAAATTACACTATACAATATTTTGAAAATACACTATACA
>JBILUU010000042.1:0-11904 GCA_044370815.1 Bacteroidia bacterium | reverse complement strand
TGGAAGAAAAGTCCATGCAGGGTAAAATCAATCTACTTTCGGTACCTGCAGGAAAGTTATAACTTGAAAATATAGCAAAGCCGTTGTTAACAGTGTTTAACGAGGGTGGGGGGCCGAAGCCGGGCTCGAAGGTTGAATTGAACAAAATCGCCCAGTTGTTACTTACATTGGGGGCAATTGCTTGCGTAACATAACCCGGGTTAGGAGTTGCAGCAAAGGTTTCGGTGTAGGGGAAGGTGGTATTTCTTGAAATTACCCTGCTTACCGAGGGCAAAGAATTATTTGAGAGAGATACATCACCGGTGGTAGTATGTGAGCAGGCAAAATTATAGGTGCCATTGTCATCCATATCAATGCTTGGTGTGCAGGTTACTGACAAGGTGCCATTTACTGCTAAGGTCCCGGTAGATACAGTTGCACTTACACTTTGGGTCAGTGCTCCTGTTATATTAACTGTTACAGTGGTTGGATTTACACTAAAATCGTGCAACACTGAACCAACATTTTTTATTTGTACAACTACATTCTCAGAGCTCGAACCGCAAGAAACGCCAGGAGAAACAAGACTGTTGACAGCAATGTCTACGGCAGAAGGAGGAGCCGGTGTCCATTTGAAAGTTCTACCTGAAACAGGTGGAACACCTATTGCATTTATTGAAACAGTATTGCTGTTTGCTGTTCCTGCTATAGTATTATTCCAGTTGTGACCAGTGCTAGAATTTCCTAGACGATTATTGAAGTCTGTATTTGCACCTCCTCTCAACCCAACTTGTGGTGCTGTTGATGAAGGTGTGTTGGCAAAATTACAGTTGCCGTATACCACCTCAACGGAGTTGTCGCTTTCGTTGAGTCTAATCTGAAAGTTATAATGCTGCAAGTTGATACCGGAAATTCTTGCATTTTTCCATTGAAATACAAGAGTTCGATTAGGAGAAGATCCAATCACTTGCCATCTGATTTCACCCGTATACTGTGTACATGGTATTGAGCCAGAGGCTGTAGCATTTCCTGAAATTGTAACAGAATTGGCAGTTTTGCCGGTTACTGTAGCAGCAGGCGGAATCCCTGTGCCATAAATTCTTGCACCAACAACTACACCGTCAGTTTGAGTTGTTGAAGAGATTATATTTAAACCAATAGTTGTAGTGCCGCTAAAGGTGTGAGAGCCAACCAAATCACGGCCAAATGCAGCTATTACATTATTGCTATTTGATGCGTTAGAAATGGGTGTGTTAGGTAATCCGTTAATGATAGTATTTCCCATCGCAACAACTCCATTGGCGCTGAGCGTCATTTGCGTGTATGCAGCACCACTATAGGTGAATGTGAATGGGCTCGTTACTGTAAAGGTTTCATTATCCCACGCAACTTGTGATACTTCATTGGAAACTGCCGCCACTGTCCCCCCAGTAATTGGTGTATAAGTTGCAACCAATGTGGAAAAGGTGTAAGCCGGTGACGCAACTTGTGCATTTGATAAGTTGGAAAAAAATATCAGTGCAATTGCAGTATATAGAGATTTGATGTATTTGTTTTGGAAAAAACTATTCATGATTACCTCCTCTTGGGTTATTTGCGTTAATTTTTACGAAGTGATTAAAATCGACTAATAAATCAGCCAAGTCACGAAAATTCTTATTCTTAATCATTTCATTAACTTTTGAATCGAACTTCGAGTGCAAATTATCGTTGCTTACTAACCATTTTTTTATGGAAGATTCAAAAGTTGAGTAATCTGCTCCATTGTTGTAAACAATTACTCGGGGTAACTCCCTCAACATTTTTTGTTCAGGAGTAATTTGCACGTTCATTTCTGACTGAGTATTGTAGGTGGGCACGGGAATTATATCCGATTGTGCCTTCACCCTTCCTGCAAAAGCTGTAAAACACAGCAGGAAAAAAAGTTGGTAAAAATTGATTTTTCTCATAACAAGTATATTTAGTTTAATTTTTTACAGAATTGATATGGTATTGGTTTGGCCAAACAGTCTTCAAATTATTTGAAATGTCGGTTTTCCAAACATGCGTTTTAACGTTTTTTTCGGGTTTAAGGTTTCAAAATACAATTTTATACGATAAAATACACAAAATAGACAACAAATATAAGAATTTTTTAAAAGGGCGGTCTTAAAAAATTTCATTTTCACCGAAATTAATAACAGGGTAATGTGAATTCAACATTTATATTTGCATGTCTCTTGTTTAACTCATGAAAATACATCCCAAAGATAGATTATTGTTGTTGATCCTGTTGTTTGCTGCAGGAACAAGATTTTTTGGGTATGATGCTTGGTCACTCACAAACGATGAGTTAAGTGCATTGCTTGGATTAAGTTATGGCGGCCTATACAAAAATATTACCGAGTATGTGTTCACAGATTTTCACCCGGCAGGAGTGCAAGTTTTAATTTGGTGTTGGTGTAAAATTTTTGGCACCTCAGAAACTGCCCTTCGTTTACCTTTTGTGCTGATGGGAACGGCTGCTGTGTACCTTACCTACCTGAATGCCAGAAATTGGTTTAACTATTATGCTGCTGTGATGATTGCAGCAACCCTTGCTGTTACACAATTTACTATTCTCTACAGTCAAATTGCTCGTCCATACAGCTCGGGCCTGTTTTTTGTTGCACTTACACTTTATGGTTGGAACTGGTTTGTATTCAAAACTAAGCATCAGCAAATTGGAGTTGTTCCAGTGGTTTCGTTTGTTTTGGGCATGTTGCTTAGTATGTACAATCATTACTTTAGCTTTTTAATGGTTGCCTTGATAGGTATAACCGGAGTTTTTTTGGTTGACAAGGAAATCCGTAAGTTATATTTGATCTGCGGGGGCATTGCTGTGGCGCTTTTTCTACCTCATTTGCAAATCACTATTCATCAATTTTCTGCAGGAGGCATTGGTTGGGTGGCCAAGCCCGACTCCTCATACTTTAAGGCATTTACACTGTATGCTTTCAATCAATCAAAATGGTATTTGATTTTTATATTAATAACTGCCCTGATTGCTATTGTCAAATTCCCAATCAAACCCTTAAATTTAAGGTTCTCAGTCATTGCATTGATATGGTTTTTGATTCCGTTGCTTACCGCTTATTTTTACAGTGTTTATTTAACACCGGTTTTGCAGCATAGTATTATCATCTTCTCGTTTCCTTTTTTGTTGTTTTTTATTTTTTCATTCACTGCCGACCACCAAAAATGGGTGTTTGTGCTTGTCCCATTGATATTAATTGTTGGATGCGTTCAAATTTATGCCGTTAATCATTTTAATGGAAGTAATGAATTTGCTCGTTTTAAAGAAATTGCCCAACACATCAATGATGCAGATAAAAAATACGGCACCAATAACATTACAAGAGCTATGAATGTTACCGATGCTTCCTACATTAATTACTATTTGTCGAGATTAAATAATAAAAGTCCGTTTGTTTTTTATCACAATAAGGGTAGGGAAGAATCGATTACTGCTTTAAAATTTATTGAAGCGGCTCAAACTCCTTATTTTATTTACTGTTGGAGCAATTCCGATTGCCCCCCTGAAATCACCAACTTGGTTCGAAATAAATATCCGTATTTGATTGAGCAACGATACTATTTTAATTGTGAATATTATTTGTTCAGCAATAATCCTTCTGATTCTTTGTATCAAATAAAAAATAAGGTGAATGAATTCGAGCAAGATTACGATCATCAGTGCAGCTATTTTTCGAACGCATCAATTACAGGCAAAGATTCTACCGAAGCTGCCTTTAATCAATTTGAAGTGATGAATGACAAGGTTGAATACAGTTCAACTTTTTCTTTGCCGCTGAAAGAAATGATCAACAGCACTTCGGATATCATACATGCCAAGGTAAGCATTAGGCCGCAATCTGCAGAAGACGATGCCTTGATTGTTTTCAGTATCAATCATGGGGATGAAAATTATTATTGGGCCGGGTTTAACGTGAAAACATTTTTGCGCAAAGTTGGCGACTGGAATGACTGTTATTTTTCTGTACGATTACCTATTATAAAGTCGGCCGATGATAAGATATCAATATATGTTTATAATCAAAACAAGAAGCATATTCAACTTGATAATTTCATGATCAAAGTGGAACAAGGAAATGAAAATTTATATGGTTTACGGAAGGATCACTTTCTTTTTAGCCATTCTAAAAACTAATCAAATATCTCCCCGCATTTCGGTTAACTTTCTTCTGTCTTTTTTTGTCGGGCGCGATTGCTTATTGCCTCTTTTTCCGGCAGGAAAGTAAAATGCACTGATCATTTGTTGTTTCTCTTTTTCTTCTTCAGGGGTAATGTCGGTATAGCAGGTTGTTGCAATTGAGGCATTTACACGATTTTCTATGAGCGTGATTACTTTGATAACCATACGTTTTCCCTCTTTTCTGATGCTGTAAACCTCTCCCGGTTTCACAATTTTGGAGGCCTTCACGGGGGTTTCTTCATCAATTTTTACCTTTCCTTCGTTGCATGCCGATGCGGATAAGGAGCGCGTTTTGAATAACCTAATGGCCCATAAATATTTATCGATTCTTACTTTTGTTGTTTGCTCTGAATCCATATGCAAATATACACCCAAATTAGTCAATACAAAAGTGCAGCAGCAAAGACATTCTAATTTACTATCTACGGGTTATGAGTGTTAAACCCGAATTAATCAATAGAAGTTACGCATGTAACGCACTAGTGATTTTATGAGGGTAATCCCGCTTAGCAGGTGTTTTCAATCCATTGATTCAATGGATTGAATTACAGCTGTTTCAGCGATTCCGCATTTTCCAATGCGGAATTTGGGTTAAATATCTTGTTATTTTTTCCAAATCACGGGTTTGGTCTGGTTTTGAGTTGTGCAGTTTGCTAAAGCAAGAGTAAATTTAGTTTAGATGGCTGATTCGCTTAAGAAGATGTTATGCAGTCAATTGGCAGGGTGAATGGTAAGACTGCTAAGCGCAATTCAGTCAGTAGTTTTGCAACCTCATGCCTTTTGCTGAATTATTGGGGTTCATATTTCGTAACTATTTCTAAATTTGAACCCATAAAATAATGTAAAACAAAGCTATTTATGAAGATTGGAATTTTAAGGGAAGGAAAAGTGCCCCCTGATAAAAGAGTGCCATTTACCCCGGTACAGTGTAGAATGATTGAACAAGGTTTTCCCGGAACGAAGATATATGTTCAAAAAAGTAACATTCGCTGTTATGCCGATGAGGAGTATCTGCAACAAGGCATAGCTGTGGTTGATCATTTAGATGATTGCGATATTTTAGTAGGTGTTAAAGAGGTGCCTGTTGAGCAGTTGATATCAGGAAAGAAATATTTATTTTTTTCACACACCATAAAAAAGCAAGCGCACAATCAAAAGTTGATGCATGAAATTATTAAAAAGAAAATACACTTGATAGATTATGAATGTTTGGTAGACAGTGAACATAATCGAATTATTGGCTTTGGTCATTACGCAGGCATTGTAGGAACCTACAATGGTATAATGGGTTATGGACTGAAATATAATTTGTTTGATTTAAAACCTGCGCATTTATGTCATGATAAACGCGAAATGATGATAGAGTTGCAAAAGGTACGACTTCCCAATATTAAAATTATTGTAACCGGTAATGGTCGTGTTGCGAATGGTGCCGTAGAGTTGTTAGGTGCGTTGCAAATAAGGAGGATTACACCTTTTGAGTTTGTGAAATTCTCGTTTAGAGAACCCACCTATGTGCAGTTGCACAGTAATAATTACAATGAGGCGCTCGATGGTTCGGGATGGAACTTGCAAACTTTTTATAAGCATCCCGAAAGGTTTAGATCTACTTTCAGTAAGTATACAAAAGCCTGTGATTTGTTAATTCATTGCAGTTATTGGAATCCTGCAGCCCCTCGTTTATTTACCAAAGAGGAGATGCGCTCGCACGATTTTCATATCAGTGTAATTGCTGATATTACTTGTGATATTGATGGTTCAATACCTTCAACAACGCAGTCGACAACCATAGAAAATAAGTTTTTTGGTTATAACCCCATTACCGAGCAGATTGCTGAACCATTCGATAATAAAACAATAACTGTGATGGCAGTTGACAATTTACCTTGTGAGTTGCCTCGAGATGCGTCAGAGGATTTTGGCAAAGAACTTATTGATAAAGTTATACCATCGTTACTTCATCAGGATACCGAAGGTATAATTGATCGCGCAACAATTGCAAAAGATGGAAATCTTGGAGCGCGTTTTCAATATCTCAAAGATTATGCATTTTAAAGATTTTATGTTCATTAATTAATAGATTTGTTGAATAATGAAAAGCTGTGTGCGTTATCCAAATTATAATCGTGTCGTATCAATAATATAATACCAACATGTCAATCGAACAACAAAAAGAGATCATTAAAAGATTAGATGAAAAATTCGAAGCCATAGGACAACAAACCAATGTTCACTTAGAAGGTTTGGTATGGGCAAATCCCATAACTTATTGGGATTATATTTTGCCCGATGCGCTGCTCAGTCTGCAAATTCAAAGGACCACCCAACCCGATGAAATGGTTTTTATCATGTATCATCAAATCAATGAATTATTGTTTAAAATGATTTTGTGGGAAATCAATCAGGTTTGTGAGGCAACAACTGTAGAAGCAGCATTTTTTACCGAAAAACTTAAAAGAATTAGTCGCTATTTCGATATGTTGGCCTCTTCATTTAGCATCATGGGAGATGGCATGGAAAGGGAGCAATACATGAAGTTTAGAAACACTTTAACGCCTGCAAGTGGTTTTCAGAGTGCTCAATACAGACTCATTGAATTTTCATCAACTGAATTAATCAATTTAATTGATTACCGATTCAGGGCAGATATAGATCGAAATACTCCATACGAACATGCATTTAATCACCTTTATTGGCAGGCGGCAGGCAAAGATTATAAGACCGGTAAAAAGAATACGCTACTAACCTTGTTTGAGAAAAAGTACAAGAAGCATTTTATAGAGATGATGGAGAAGTATAATGCCACCAATTTATGGACAAGGTTTAAACAGCTGCCTGATGAGGTGAAATCGGATGCAGAATTGATAAAAGCCATGCGTCATTATGATTACACTGTTAATGTTACTTGGGTGATGGCACATTACAATGCAGCAGGAAAGTATCTGGGTAATGCAGAGGCAACCGGTGGTAGTGATTGGCGAAAGTACATGCATCCAAAATATCAGAGAAGAATATTTTTCCCTGAACTTTGGTCAGCGGATGAACTTGAGCATTGGGGCGGTGATTTTTAGTAAATTTTGACTGTAAACTTTGTTTGTTATTCAAATATAAGTTAACGGATTTATGAAAAAACATTAGGATGCTAATTTCAGTGTGTTTAATAGTATTTGGCATGCAAAAAAAAGTATTTTAAAACAATTCAATCATGCCACTTTAAAAAGGTAAAACTTAATCGATGTTAAGGATAATTCGTTATTTACTTTTTCCTATATCATTGCTGTATGGCATGTTGGTTCAATTTAGAAATTGGCTCTACGATTTACGTATTTTACCTGTATATACGCCACCTGTAAAAACGATTGCTGTAGGTAATTTAAGCACCGGGGGCACAGGTAAATCGCCTCATATTGAGTATCTTGTCCGTTTGCTATCTAACCGTTATCTTTTGGCCACGTTATCTCGTGGATATGGCAGAAAAACAAGTGGATTTAAACTTGCCAATGACAGCGATCATGCAGATACAATTGGAGACGAGCCAGCACAATTTGCCCAAAAATTCAAACACATTTCGGTGGCCGTTGATGCTAATAGAAAAAGAGGGATTAAAAAATTATGTGCAGCAATTCCTGATTTGAAAATGATATTGCTTGATGATGCCTATCAGCATAGGTCAGTGAAGGCCGGACTAAACATTATGCTTACCGATTATGCGCACATGTACTACGATGATCATATGCTACCCACAGGCAATTTGCGCGAGTTCAGTGTTGGAGTAAGGCGTGCAGATATGATTGTGGTAACTAAAACACCGGCAATTTTTTCACCTATCGAACGCAGGCATATTATTTCAAAAATAGCAGCAGCGCCTAATCAACAAATTTTTTTTAGCTACATCAAATACCATGCAATTACGCAGTTTTTTTCTGGTGCTGTGTATGCCGAGTTGGATTTTTATAAAGTGTTGAATAAGCAAACATCGGTACTGCTATTTGCCGGAATAGCTAATCCTACCTTATTGGAAGATTTTGTGAGGGATAACAGTATGTCCTATCAAATGATTGTATTTAATGATCATCATCATTTTACAGAGCAAGATCTAAAAAAAATAAAGCATCATTTTGACGAAATTAAATCATCAAATAAGATAATTTTAACAACCGAAAAGGATGCTATGCGTTTATTACCATTAAATTTGCTTAACGAATGGCAGCATTTGCCTTTGTTTTTTATTAGTATTGCAGTACAAATGCATGCTCAAGATGAAGAAAAATTTAATAAAATTATAATCAATTATGTTGGAACAAATTAAGGAAACGGCCGATTTTATTAGGAACAAAACAAATTTTAATCCTCAAATAGGAATTATTTTAGGTACGGGGTTGGGTGGTTTAGTAAAAGAAATTGAAACCAAATATGTAATTCCTTACGAGGAGATTCCCAACTTCCCCTTGAGTACGGTTGAAGGGCATTCTGGCAAATTAATTTTTGGTATGCTTGGAGGCAAAAACGTGGTGGCTATGCAAGGCCGTTTTCATTACTATGAAGGTTATGATATGAAACAGGTTACTTTTCCTGTTCGGGTGATGCGTTTTTTAGGGATTGAAAGGTTATTTGTAAGCAATGCTAGTGGAGGTGTAAATCCTAATTTTGAGATTGGAGATTTAATGATTTTGAATGACCACGTTAATCTATTTCCTACTAATCCTTTAATTGGAAAAAATTATCCTGAATTGGGGCCACGCTTTCCCGATATGAGTGAGCCATACGATTTACAAATGATTAAGTTGGCAAAGGATATTGCAGACAATCACAAAATAAGGGTGCAAATTGGTTCGTACGCAGGTGTGAGTGGTCCTTGTTTAGAAACACCTGCTGAGTATAGGTATATCAGAAATATTGGTGCAGATGCAGTAGGTATGAGCACAGTTCCTGAGGTAATTGTTGGCCGACACATGGGTATTCCATGTTTCGCTATTTCAATCATAACCGATATGGGAGTAGATGGCAGAATAGTTAAAGTTACACACGAAGATGTGCAGCGTGTAGCAGAGATTGCTGAGCCAAAGATGACTCTCATCATGAAAGAATTAATCAGTCAAATTTAAATCACTGTCATCATGTTAATTGGTTGCAAAAAATTTAACCATCTGCTTACAATATTTTTATTGATAGTCACGATGGTTGCTGCTCAAAATGAAACACCCGATTCCTATGTTAATCCGGGTACCGATAAAAAAAATACATCACCTCAAAGCGATTTTGCGGATAAGTTAATGTATGGTGGTAGTTTCGGAGCATTTTTTGGCCGTCAAACTTACATTGAGCTTTGTCCAAAAGTGGGATACAAAGTAGATAAGCGATTGGTAGCAGGAGTTGGAGCTAATTACATTTATTTTAGTGTTCGCGATTATGGGCAACGCTTTGTGACCCATATATATGGGCCTAATGTATTTGCACAATATGCCTTAGTTTCTGGTTTATTTGCTTATGGCGAATACAATGCCTTTAATGTAGCTTCATACAACCCACTGCCTCCCTATGCTTCAGAGCGCATGTGGGTTGGCAGCGCACCAGTTGGCTTGGGTTACTTTTCTGGAGGGCAAATAGGTGGGGTATACTTATCAGCGCTTTACGATTTAATCAATAATCCTTATTCTCCCTACTACAATGGAAGTGTGCCCATATTGTTCAGGGTGGGCTTTTTATTCTAATATTCCTTAATCAATATAAATGAAAAAAAATAATTTGAACCTGATATCAGCAGGTATGATGTCAGCACTAGTAGTGTCTTTTTTAAGTTGCACCAGTAAACCTGAGCACGGCAGTATTAAAGGTACTTTGAAAAATTTTAAAGATGCGTATGTTTATCTCGATGAATTAACAGCTACCTCTGTTGTTCCTAAAGACAGTGTCAAAGCAGATGCGGAAGGAAATTTTAGTTTGAAATATGATGCCAAGGAATCCAGTTTTTATAGAATAAGATTAAACGAAAAGAATTTTGTTTTGTTGGTGATGAATGAGCGAGAGCAGGTTGAGTTTTCTGCTGATGCTAATAATTTGGGCAAAACCGCTAAGGTGAAAGGTTCTCCGGAGAGTATTAAGCTCATGGAAATGACTAATAAACTTCAACGAAATGCAGAAAAGTTGGATTCACTTAATATGGTATTTCAGCGTGAACAGGCCAATCCGCGTATCGATTCAATAAAAGAGATTCTTCAAAACATGTATGTGAAGATGATGGATGAGGAAACAACTTTTATTAAATCTTATATCGATAACAATAGTAGTTCGTTGACATGTTTGGCAGTTATTGACAAGCTCTCTCCTGATGATTACCTCGAAAGTTATGTGAAGTTGGACAAAGGATTGTCGAAGGCGATGCCTAACAATGCTTATACAAAACTATTTCATGATCGTGTTGCAGAGATGATGGCATTGAGTGTTGGTTCAATTGCTCCCGAAATTTCATTGAATACCCCCGATGGAAAGAATATTGCACTAAGCTCATTAAAAGGTAAAGTGGTATTGGTTGACTTTTGGGCCAGTTGGTGCCGCCCTTGTCGTGCCGAGAATCCCAATGTAGTTAGAATTTACAATACCTATAAAGATAAAGGATTTGATATTTACAGTGTGTCGTTGGATAAGGATAAAGAAATGTGGGTTAAAGCCATTGCTGATGACGGCTTGGTTTGGCCTTCACACGTAAGTGATTTAGGCTACTGGCAATCATCTGTTGTTAAACAATATAAGATATCAGGAATACCGTTTACTTGTTTAATAGATAAGAGTGGAAATATCGCTGCCAAAGGCCTCAGAGGAGAAGAGCTTGAATTAAAGATTAAGGAGTTATTAAGTATAAAATAATGACAATCCTGTAACGCTATGATAGCAGGTCTTTGACAATAGTTTTGATGAAAAAACGTAATGAAAATGCGATAATAGGGGGTGGTGATGTCCCGAAAGGTGCGTTAAAAGGGCGATTTTGACCGCAGTTATTAACAAAAAAGGTGATTTTTCAACAAAAGAGCAATTTTCTGCATCACAGTGTTGGTGCGTATTTGAATTGATTTAACTTTGCTCCTGTTAAACGTTTTATTAATCCAATTAAAAATTAAAAACATGAACAAACAAGAATTAATTGAAGCTATCGCTTCGCATGCTGAGTTAACAAAAGCTGATGCTAAGAAAGCAGTTGACGCTTTTATTGGTGCTACTACTGCTGCCTTGAAAAAAGGTGACAGATTAGCTTTAGTAGGTTTCGGATCTTTTTCAGTAGCTGATCGTGCTGCTCGTACTGGCCGTAACCCACAAACCGGTAAAGAAATCAAAATTTCTGCAAAGAAAGTAGTACGTTTCAAAGCAGGTGCTGAATTAGCTGAGACAGTTAACAAAAAGAAAAAATAATTTCTTTAGCACACAAAAGAAAGCTTCTCATCACGAGGAGCTTTTTTTTTGTCCAATTATGAATAAGAATGCAAAATATTTTCGCCAGTAGCGATGTGAAATAAGTAATTGATCAAATTTGTTTTCTTGGTATTTGTCCCCAAACTTATAACGATTATAAAAATGAATGGTCCAACTTTATTGATCTATATTCTGTTATGTAATACCAATTGCATTTATTTTTTAGTTCAATTAAACCCGAATTCCAATAATGCGTTTGCATTAGAAATAAATAGCTAACATGTTTC
>JBILUU010000363.1:0-3258 GCA_044370815.1 Bacteroidia bacterium | reverse complement strand
ATAATTTGGAATGGCATATTCTCTGTTCTCCTTTGGTCGGTGTTCCGTCACCGACCAACCAGGGTGCCTAAAACTTTCTCCCTTGGTCGTTGTTCCGTCACCGACCAACTAGGGTGCCTAAAACTTAGTCACCAACCGCACATTTACTTGCCTATTGGTAAGATAATTCGGGATGGCATATTGCCTATCGGTAATATCCTTAATCCATAGGTAAGAAATGGTATTGTTGATGGCCAACAAATTGAACACTTCAATACTCAGCCACATTGATTTAAAATAATGCAAAAGATTTTTTTGTGGCAGTTTTTGATCTTCCGAAATCAGCTGCCATGAAAACCCAATATCAACTCTGCGATAGGGAGGCATCTTCAAAGTGTCTTTGTACCTTTCGTAACTTGGCGGCCCAAAAGGGAATCCTGTGCCGTACAATAAATTTAAATGCATTTTTAGCTTTGGTATTTTAGGAACATAGTCTTGAAAAAACATGCCCACATTCACACGCTGATCAGCAGGTCTTCTGATGAAACCGGGTCTAAATAAGATACTATCTGTAGCAATGGCATTGGCAGTTATTCCGGGTCTAATAAGTTCATTGTCTGAGTTGTAATAAGCGTAATAAAAATCATTGTTAATATCTTCGGCTGTTTTCATCACCGATAAGGAGAACCATGACTCAATGCCATTAATAAATTCTCCATTTAATTTCATATCAACGCCTGTAGCATATCCTTTTGCAAGGTTTTCTGCGTAATATCTGATTCTCACATTGTCAATCTCATAGGGTACAAGGTTGTTCAACTGTTTATAATAAACTTCGGTAAGCAGTTTAAAAGGCCTGTTCCATATTTTAAAGTTATAATCACTACCTAATACGAAATGAATTGACTGTTGTGCTTTTAAATTGCGATTGATTTCGCCTTTGAAGTTTCTCAACTCGCGATAAAAAGCGGGCTGAGAATAAATTCCTGATGAAAATCTGAATAAGAAATCTCTGTTCCAGTTGGGCTTCAACGAGAAGGTACCGCGGGGGCTGATAAGCAATTGCTTATTAAGTGTCCAATAATTTGTTCTTGCTCCGAGTGTTAATCGGTATTCGCTTGTATCTTTTCCTTGCCAACTCCAGTGATTTTGGTAATAGCCCATAATACGGTTACTTTCTAAATCAATTTTTTGCTTAATAACTTCTTTCACCTCCAACAATTCTAAATTGCTTTGAGGCAGCGAGTATCCTGCACTATCAATGTTTTGCCACTCACTAAGTTTATCAGTAATAATTTCGTGCTGAAATTTTGCACCCCATGTAGCATTCTTATAAAAACCTTTATGTTCGGCATTCACAACTGTTGAGGTTAAATAGTTTCTGGCATGATTGAGAAACGTACCCACACCTCTGTTGAATTTCACATCTCCAAAATTTGGCTTACTTAGGTCGGTCTCTAACTGATCAATGTAGTATTGCCCTTGTACATCATAGGTTTCAAATTCATAACTTCTAAAGGCAGAGGTAATAAACTTTAACTTTAAATCGCGATTGGGTTTATAAATACCAGTAAGCGCACCTAAATATGTTTCAAAATCGTTGACTTCCTGACCATCAAAGTAAACATTAAGTTGCAATGCTTCATTTACCGTTCCAAACTTGGTTTGTCTGCTTTGAGGAACCATGTTGTATCTGTTGCGGCTGTAATTTCCGAGGGCTTGTAATGAAAATTCAGGCGTAAAATCGTAATTAAGCAAAAGTTGTCCGTCAGCAAAAAAAGGTTTGTAATCGCCCTGGGTATCGAGTGTGCGCAGTAGGTATTGATTGGTTCTTGTTCTGATACCGCCAATTGCGCTAAAACGGGCATCTTTGCTAATTCCCTCTAAGTGCACACTGCCGCCCAATAAACTGCCTTGCACCGTACCGCCAAAGGTGCGCGGATTTCTATACTGTACATCAAGCACCGATGATAGCTTATCGCCATACTTGGCATCGAATCCACCGGCAGAAAATAGGATGGAAGATACCATGTCAGCATTAATAAAACTCAAACCTTCTTGTTGACCGCTTCTAACAAGAAAGGGACGATAAATTTCTATGTCGTTAACGTAAATTAAGTTCTCATCATAATTACCTCCACGCACATTATACTGCGAGCTGAGTTCGTTGTTTGATGAAACACCCGGCAGCGTTTTTAGTATGGCCTCAAAGCCGCCTGTCGTAGGCAGGGTATAGAGCAGTTTTGGATCAATGCGTGTTAAGGTGGATGAACGAGCTTGTTTATCTTCAATTTGAACCGTACCTAGTGTATTCACGTTGCTTTCAAGATCTACATTTAACTCGTTAACTGAGCCTGCTTTGTAGTTTCGTTTTAGATTCACTTCTTTAAATCCAATATTCTTCAACACAATGATAATATCCCTCTCAGCAGGTACATTTAAACTGAATTTTCCAGTAGAATCGGTATTCGAAAACCCAGGGATTCCCTTTACAGCAATGGTAATGTCGGGTAGTGCTTTCTTGCTTTCTTTGTTATAGATATATCCTTTAACAGTTGCTTCTTGCGCCAATAAGTTGACATGTACGCAAGTAAACATCAACACAAAAAGTATATGATAAATCGTTCTATTAGGCATAACCGTTAACTGCAAATAACGCAATTTTACAAGACTTATTGATGCAAAAAAAGCCATTGGGTGTACCAATGGCTTTTTTGTATTTGAGGTATTAATTATTCGGTAATCACTAGTTTTACGGTACTCATTTGGTTGCCTTGCTGATAAACGTTCAAGAGGTAGGTTCCTGCTGCTAAGGCAGGATTGAGTTCAATGTTTCCTTTTGAAGTATTCACTTTGAAATTTTCTATCACGCGGCCTGTAAGGTCGCTAATACTGATCATATCTACTTGCAAGTTAAACACATCGTAGGCAATATTCCTTGACTTATTCAAGGGGTTGGGATATAAATTTACTGTTGCAGGAACATTGGTTTTACTGATGCTGCTGATGGTATCAGGCTCCACTCTGAAATGGTCAAAACCTCCTTCCATTAAATGTCCGGGTGCTGCATCAACTGCATAAGCAATAATGCGCATGTTGTTGGTAAAAGGAATGGTAGCGTTGCTCAACAAAATATCTTTCTCTACCCATGAACTGCTTCCTGCTGTGGCTGCTGTTACAACCTCTAAATTGACAGTTTGTGTTCCATTGCTTATCTTAATCACCAAACTATCATTTACTTGACCAGTCCCTCCTCCATTGTAAAACCAACGCGCATAC
>JBILUU010000041.1:0-11963 GCA_044370815.1 Bacteroidia bacterium | reverse complement strand
GTATTTCTTGATGCTGCCATCAAAAATGCCGATTTTATTTTAAATCATCAACTACAGCAATCATCAGCCCTATATCATACTTTCAAAAATGGGAAGTCGGAAATCAATGGTTTTTTAGAAGATTACGCGCTTCTTGCCGATGCCTTTGTGATGTTGTATAAAGTGACCGGGAATGAATCATGGCTTACTAAAGCGCGTGGTTTGGCCGAATATGCATTAATGCATTTTTATGATTCAGCAGATGGATTATTTTATTTCAATAGCAATGAAGATACGCCATTGATAGCAAGACAAAAGGAGGTTCAAGACAATGTGATTCCTTCTTCTAATGCAGTGATGGCGCATGTATTATTTGATTTAAGTATCTATTTTGAAAATAATTCCTACCGTGATCTATCTGCAAAAATGCTCGCCCATTTTTATGATGAAATGATATCCTATGGCAGTGCCTACGCCTGCTGGGCCTTGCTGATGCTCAAGTTTGAAGCTCCTGTGTTACAAGTGGCTATTCCTGTAAAGGATTTTAAAGAAGTTGCCCAGCATGTATTAAAGTTGAAACACATCAACCTATACACATACTGCAATACAGCGGTTAGTTGCCTGCCTTTTATTGCTGATAAAATGCATAGTCACAATTATTACCTTTGTACCAACAATGTATGTGGATTACCACTTAATAACCAAAATGAGTTGATAAGTGCGATTGAAAAGGTCTGAGGCATGCTTATTTTTGTTTGATATTTGCCTCACTTAAATAAATTTTAGTGATCCCAATTCAACTACTGAATCGTACTATTCAAAAATTATTTATTTTGATTTTTTGCCTCATTACTTTGCATGTTCAGGCGCAAATTAATCAGCATCAAGAGTTTGTAACCACGGTGCTTGATAGGTTGTATCCTACAAAAATGCATCAGGGTAAAAAGATAAAAAGTATTGAAGTGGAGTTGGGTATGAAACGCGAAAACTCTCGCATTGAAAAATCAGGAAAAAAGTACATCTTCAATTATCAGGAGGATGGTAAGTTGGAATTATTTGTAGAAGTGCTAAGAAAAGAATATGAATTCGATAGTATTTTTACGCTTCACTACTACAACAAGGAGGCAAAACTACAAATTGCCCGAACTTATAATAATGGGAAATATTTGGCGATTTATGAAAATTTTGATGATGCGGGGAGATTAATTAAATCGATGCGCTGTCAGGAAACCAACTTAACTGATGACTTTAGATTCTTTAAAATTGGACAGCAAACAGTTCTTCAAAGTGAAAGTTATCAGTATGAGATAATCAACGACAATCAGGTAAAAAAGAAATTTTTAAATGATCAAAATCTTGTTTATAAGGAAGGGATCCTAAATTATGAAGGAAACCCAAAGGTGCTGAAAACACAGGAATTTGCATTTACTACAACAGGCGTAAAGGTAAATTACACCTACACTTATGATGAGCAAGGAAGGCAAATGGAATCCAATTACTTTAGCAATGCTGCCGGTGAAATTAAAGAATCTACGCGCTATACATACAATGCTTCTGTGCTTACTGAGGATAAATATTATAGAAACTCATCCTTAAAAAATCAACGCTTTTATTTTTATGGAAAAGATAATGGTTTGCTCGAGAGTATTCTTAGTAAGTCGGGTAATGCTTATTTGATTGAGATTTATAATTTTAATTTCACTTTTTACCAATAGGTTTGCACATTAGGCAGCTGCCTAAAAATTGTTATTTCAGCTTAATAATTGTGTTGGCTGATTTGTGTCTATAACGACTGATGTTGCCCTATCAATCATTACTTTTATAACTTTGCATCATACATGGCAGATACAATATCCATAATAAATAAACTTAAGACGGGCGACTTTAAAACTATTGGCAGATGTATTACAATGGTGGAGAACGAACTGCCCGGTAGCGAGGATTTGTTGCAGCATCTTGACTTTTCCAGAAAGGTTCCAATTATTGGCATCACAGGTCCACCCGGGGCTGGTAAAAGCAGTTTGGTGAACGCACTATTGGAGCAGCTTTTAAAAGAAAATAAAAAGATTGGCATTTTAGCTGTTGACCCTACCTCCCCGTTCAATTATGGTTCAATTTTAGGTGACAGGGTGCGCATGAGCGAGCATTTTAACAATCCCAATGTGTTTATCAGAAGCATTGCTACACGTGGTTCTTTGGGAGGTTTATCAGCAAAGATTATTGAAATTACTGATATTGTGCGCAATGCTGATTTTGATTTGATTATTGTTGAAACTGTTGGGGTTGGTCAATCAGAAATTGAGATTGTTGGCCTTGCCGACATCACCGTGTTAGTGCTTGTTCCCGAATCGGGTGATGAAATTCAGCAGTTAAAATCAGGAGTTATGGAAATTGCCGATGTGTTTGCTGTTAACAAGGCCGACAGACCAGGTGCTGATGTATATATGAAAAACTTATTTTCATTGCTGCATACTGCAGGAGGCGACAAAGAGCCGGCAGAAATTGTTAAAACAATTGCGATAAAACACGAGGGCATTACTGAATTGCTGAATGCCTGCAAGGAAAAATTGCAAAAGCAAAATAATAAATTCAGGTCTTATCTGTTGGCAGAAAAGGCCTATCGACTCATCCAAAATCAACGGATGAAAAGTATTGATAAAGCACAATTGAAGGCCGATATTGACAAGGCCTCAGCTCTTCATAGGTTTAATTTATACAGCTTTGTGAGTGCTTATTATCAATAGAATAGTTATCATAAAATTTGTTTTCAAAAAACTTTTATTGACGTAGTATTGTTTGATACCTATGGATAAAGAAGTAGTGTTAATAACCGGTGGTACCGGGTTGGTTGGTAAGGTATTGAAACCCATGCTCGAATCGGCCGGATACCAAGTAATCATGCTAAGCAGATCGGTAAAAAATAATCAAAGCTACCTGTGGGATATCGAAAAAAATTTCATTGACAAAGCAGCTATTGTTAAATGCGATCATCTTATTCACCTTGCAGGTAGTGGCATAGCTGACAAGTCATGGACAGACAAAAGAAAAAAAGAAATCATCAATAGCAGGACCGATTCAAGTGAATTGCTACTGCGATATTTTCAGCAACAAGGCAGAATAATTAAAACTGTGGTGGCAGCATCAGCTGTTGGCTTCTATGGCAGCGTAACGGGCGAAAAAATTTATACCGAAGCTGATGAAAATGGCAAGGGATTTTTAGCTGAAACCTGCGTTTTATGGGAACAAGCTACGCAAAAACTTGCTAATATTTCTGAAAGACTTATACAATTGAGAATAGGCATTGTATTGGATAAGAATGGTGGTGCGCTCAAAAAGCTAGCTCAGCCGGTTTATTTTTATGCCGGGGCTGCTTTAGGTTCAGGCAAACAATATATGCCATGGATTCATGTTTATGACCTTTGCAATATGATTTTGTTTGCCATTCAAAATAAGCAACTTTCCGGGGTCTTCAATGCGGTAAGCTCATCTCATACCAATAATGAAGAATTTACAAAAGCTATTGGTAGTGTATTGCACCGACCGGTATTTTTACCCGCAGTTCCTGCTTTTGTGCTTAAAATGTTTTTAGGGGAAATGTCGGAAATGGTGCTTGAGGGAAGCAAAATTTCTAATGAAAAAATAAAAAAGGCAGGCTTCAAATTTAGATACGATAAAGTAGACGATGCTTTGAAGGCAATCTACCAAAACATCTGATTGATGTTCAGTTGTGCATGATTACTCGTTATACACCGTAGCAATGGCCTTGCCTGTAAATTCTACCCCGTTAAAAGGTGTATTGTTAGATTTTGAAGCTCCTTTTGAAGTTTCATAGGTCCATTTTTCGGAAGGACTAAAAATGGTAAGATTGGCGCTTTGATTCTCCTCCAATTGGGGTAGTTGTAGATCAAAAATAATTCTTGGGTTAATGGCAATTTTTTCAATGATTTCGGTAATTGATAATGCACCATTTAGCGCTTTAAGTATGACAGGGAAAAATGTTTCTAGTCCTGTCATTCCAAAGGCAGCACTATCAAATTCTGTGACTTTACTTTCGGGATCTTGCGGAGTATGATCGGTACAAATTACATCTATGCTGCCATCCTTTAATCCTGCAATAAGGGCATCAATATCTCTTTGTGTTCTTAATGGCGGTAAAATCTTATAATTTGTATCAAAACCATCTAGTACCTCATCGGTTAATAGTAGATTAATGGCATGCACATCGCAGGTAACTTTTATTCCTTTTTGCTTTGCTTGCCTAATGATTTCAACACTTGCAGCGGTGCTTACACCGCCAATGTGTATTGGTATTTGATGGTGTTCTGCCAACATTAAATCTCTCTGAAGCATCAGTTCTTCGGCAATAGCCGGTATTCCTTTCAAACCCAATGAAGTGCTCACAATTCCTTCGTTTACCTTGCCATCATTCGCAATTTTTTTATCAAAAGGAATTTGTATCAATTTTTTATTAAAACCATTTGCATATTGCATGGCTCGTTGCAGTAATTCGGGGTTAGCAATTGGATTTTTATTGTCTGAAAATGCAATGGCCCCGCTCAGCGACATATCATACAATTCTGCTAGGTCAATTCCTTCGGCTTTATTTGTAACTGTGCCAATGGGATAAATTTTTACCGGTAATGACTTACTCTTGTTGATAATATATTCAATTTGAGATTTGCTGTGCAAAGCAGGGTTTGTGGTACCCATACAAGCTACAGCTGTAAAACCTCCTTTTTGAGCAGCCGCGGCACCGCTGTGTATATCTTCCTTATGTTCGTTACCGGGGTCATTCAAGTTTGATCTAATATCCATCCATCCAACAGAGGCATGTAAGTCATTTCCAGAAATGATGATGCTATCTGATGGAAACTCACTAATGTTTTTATTGATTTTGGCAATGCTGCCAGATGTAATGAGTACATCGACAATTTGTTGATGATGCTTGCTGTTTTTATTAATGATGCAAGCTTGCTTTATCAATATATTTTTCATGGCTCAGTTTGCTTTAAAGATTGTTATATTCATCCTTTCATCCACCTGATTATTGCAATTTCGGCACCCAAACAAAGTAACGCAAAAATCAAACACCATTTCCATAGTTGCACTCCTTTGTTTACATCCACTATGGCTGCGGTCATATTTCTACTCCCCTTTTGAATAACATGGAAGTTATTAAGTTTAATTTGATCAATAGTATTGTTGAGGTCATCAGGGCTATAACAAGCAGTAGCTGATTCTAAACGATTGTAATTAAAACTTAAACTTTTAAGGGTATCGTTATCTCCTGATTTTAACCAATATAAACCTGCGTTTTTTACCTCTTTTCCTGCATCAATCATGGTGCTAAAACCATTAGATTTTGTTCGGGCAATGAATTCAGTTTTCCCATCACCTGAATGAATTTTATAAATTGGATCAGCTTGAGTACTTACCTTGTTAAACTCAATGTTTTGCTTTCCGCCAATGGTGTAGAATAAGGGTTCGGCAATGCTGCTAGTGAGTGCAATTTTTAATAGTGTGGGCACAAAAATAGCATGACGAGGGAAATTACTGAACTTCTCATCAAGCGGGCTGGCACAAAGAAATAATTTCCCGTTTCCACTGCTAAATTGAAGTAAAAATGATTCACCATTAACCATTGAGATCAATATTTCTTGGTTCCCTTTATTGCTTGTATTGATGGGATAATGGGAAGATACAACAGGATAATTGATATTTTCTTTTTTCATTTTTGCTTCTTCGAAAACAGCATCGTAAACAGGGTGTCTGAAGTTGAGTTTATCTATTTTAAGCGCGTTGGTATCGAGTGCTTGCATACTTGCTGCAAATGCTGAAAGCAACATGTTATATTCATTAATCGAAGCTTTAGTACCTGGGAAAGCAATTACGTGCAGGCCTTTGCGGATATTTAACTTTAGCTCTTCTGCGAGTCCTGAGCTAATTTCATCTAGGTTTGATAGAATCACAAGGTTATAATTGCCTAAACTGCCGTAATCGATATTCTTTGGGGTATTCATTACTACCTCAAATAGGGGATCGGTGCTAAATAGTTTTTTTACATATGGATTTTCTTCTTTTTGATTGACAACAAGTATTTTAATTTTTCTATTTACACGATAAGAAAAAAAGTAATCATTGTCAAATGTTAGTGGGTAATCATTGATTAAAATTTGACCACTGATGATGCCGCTTTCCTTATTGGTGTATGACATCTCAATTTCGCTGCTCCCACCTGCTTTTATATTTGCACTAGAAACAGCTCTTTGTACATCATTAATCATAAGTTTAACCGGTAAGTTTTCGATATCGGCACTGCCCGTGTTAACTATTTTTACGTGTAAAATTTCGGGTTGATTGAATTGCCTCGCAGGACTTGTGAACCAGCATGAATCGATGTATACATTTGGTGTTTGATTGCCTATGATAGGAATAAGTTGAAAATTAATTGAGGAGTCTGCCTTAATAGTGGAAAGATCGTATGCAGATTGCTGAAAATCGGAGATGATGAATGACAACTTTACCCTTTCTGTGGCATTGGCCATCATATCTTTTTGTCTGCTAACAATCTCATCAATTCTTTTAACAGATGGGCTAATCTTAACTTCCTCTAGCATTTCGGTGAATGCTTTTTTGGTAAGCCAATGCTGTTGCTTGCCTAAAAAATCATTGGTAAGCAATTGAAAGCGGTCGGTTGGGCTAAATGTTTTGATGACATCCAATGCATCTTTCTTGGCTTCATCAAGGAGCGTCCCATTTTTGCCGATTGATGCCATACTGAATGAATTGTCGATGTATATACTTACCGCTTTACTTCCGGCCTTTACAACAGTATTTTTAACAGGTATAAATGGCTGTGCAAAAGCAAATACCAAGAAAAAAACAGTCAATAAACGACTTAGTAGAATGAGTATGTGTTTGAGTTTGGATCTGCTTTGAGTTTCTTCTTTAACCTCACGGAGAAACTGAACATTCGAAAAATATATTTTTTTGTATCTTACAAAGTTAAACAAATGCACAATTATTGGAATTGCCAGTAACCCAAGAGCAGCAAGGAAACCGGGATACAGAAATTGCATAGTAAGATTTAATTTTTTGGTTTGCTAAGATAATTAAATTTTGCGCCTCTATCTTGAAAAGGTTGTAATTAGCAATTTTTTACCCTTTCTTACAGACAATTCCCAATCAATTAATTATCAAAGAAACGTTTTAGCATCTTTACCAACTTAATAAGTTATTTCAGTAAGGTGTAATTCTTGTATTCGCCTAATCTGATACCTGTGATTTTTTCGATCAGATAGGTAACCCTGAATTTGAGACCGGCTTTTAATTTTGTTGGATCAAAGTGCAGCTGCCAGTTGACTCTTTTTATTCTCTCGAACATGGCTCTGGGGTGCGAACCATTAAATTTTTCAATAATATCAGCACGGGTATAGTCGTATTCGCTTGCTTTCCCTACATGCTGTTTTATCCAATCGTCAGAGTGCCATAGTTTATTAAAATCAAGTTGTTTGGCCATCTGTAAACTCGGATGTTTAACCCATCCGTAATGATAAATATTGGCATCTATTTTTCGAACGGTTAATTTTTTTCCGTTCTTTCGAAAACCCTGAGCATCGCGGTAGGATCTTATGTTTTTATTATTTTTAATGATTCGAATTTCATTTCTGTACCAAACTCTTGATACACCTATGTAGTCGTAAGAAGCATAAAAATGAATGTAATTAAATAGCAGTCCATCAACATTGGAATCATCATTATATAGCATCATCGCCTCTTTTATCTTTTCAAAATCATTTTCATGAATTACTTCATCGCTTTGCAAATAAAAACACCAATCATATTCAGCGCTGATGGCATCAAATGCCTTGTTTGTTTCGGCAGCTAATACCTTTCCACCTTCACGAAGCGAGTCATCCCAAATAGTTTCAATGATAGTAATTTTAGGGGACGCCAAATCTTTAATAAGTTGTAAAGTATTGTCATCTGATTGGCCAACTGCCACTACAAAAGCATCGCATATGGGTAACAATGATTGAATGGATTCTACAACAGGGTAATCGTATTTCACAGCATTTCTAATAATGGTAAATCCGCAGACCTTCATATTGACTTGTTTTGCCCCTTGTTGCTTTTAACTACTTGGGTTCATGTGTTGCTTTGGGTGTAAAAATAGAATTCTTTTAATTAATGTATTGGATTAATTTTAATAAGTGGGCTTCATTCTCTGCTTGCTTTTAAATTATTGTTATATTTGAAATCACACAACAATTATTCATTTTAACATTAACACCATGGATTCTTTTCAGCAACTTAAACTAGATGAAATGTTTTTTGATGCAGATCAGTTGATTGCAGAAAAAAAATTTGCGGACGCAATTAATACATTAGAATCAATTTTAATTGAAGCTCCAGATTATGGCAAAGCCTATAATCACTTGGGTTGGATATATGAAACCAAGTATAAGGATTTACAGAAGGCCGAAGATTTTTATAAGAAATGTGTGCTATACACTCCAGAATATCCTGCTGTGTATTTAAATTTAGCTATAGTTTTATCTTCTCAGTCAAAATATGATGAACTTGAAGCGCATCTTAATCGTGCTTTGCAGGTAACAGGGGTTGATAAAGCAAGTATGTACAACGAATTTGGCATAATGTACGAGCTGCAAGGAAAGTTTAATCAGGCAATTGAAAGCTATAAAAGCGCAATTAGGAATACCTTGAGCGATACCACCCTTGAAACATACAGTAAATCAATCAAGCGTTGTAAAACCAAAATGGAAGTGTTGTAGTCTAAATTTTATTTCAACGAATGTTGATTATACAGCATGAATTTCGGAGAGAATTTCAAGTGATTTGAAGTTGCTGAAAGAAGGCATGTGAGTGGCAAAATATAGCAACATGTTGTTCAATAATTTATTTCTTGATTGCGCATTTAGCGGAACACTTTCCATATTTTGATAATCGAGCTCAATAAACCTTGAAAAAAGTTCACTGTGCATTTCATCCATGATAATTCCTTCGGTTGTAAAACGATCAAAAATCCCATCTTTGTAATGAAAAAATCGGTTCACACTACTGTAATTACCCGTTGGCAAAAATCCGAGATGATGCGATAATCTCATCAGAAAAACTAGGTGAAAATTATTACAATTTTGCGTGGTTTTGTCTAGGTAAACGATACTGTCGAAAATAAAATTAAATAGTTGATCATCTGCTTGCTCCTCTCTGAGACATTTATAAAGCACCTCATCAATAAATAACAACATCGATCTTTTGGTATGATGTTGCATGGCATTGATGATACTTGCAGCGGGAGTTACCTCCCCTAGCCGACTTAACTTTCCAGTTTCGGTAAAAGCTGTTTCAAGCCATATGGGTTGAGTAGCTTGCAATAGGGAAAGTTTTCCTCTATTCAGCTTTGATGATCCAGCACCAACAATAAATGCTCTTAATCCAAAATACTCAGTGTAAACTTTTACGATTTTATTTTTATCGTTAAAAGGCAATAATTTAAGGACAATACCTCTCGTTTTTTGGAGATGCATTAATTGGCAATAAATATTTTGGTTGTTTCAGTTTTTGAACCATCAGGATTGGTCAAAAAAACGATATATACACCGGTTTGCGCTTTCCTTCCTTCAAAGTTTTTGCCATCCCAAATAGCTTGCCCACCCAATGCCTTTGTGCTGTAAATTAATCTTCCTGAAGAGTCAGTTATTTTTACATCGCAATCTCGAACCAAACCTTTGATGGCAATTAATCCTTGATAATCGGGTTTAACCGGATTGGGGTATGCATATACGTTATCATAAGCGTCTTTGGCATCGGTAGCGGTAAACTTGTAAGAAACAATACCGCTTGCCGTAGCAATGAATATTTCACCGGTTTCACCATCAATTTCAATATCATTTATTGTATTGGAGAGCAGTGGGCTATTATCAATCGTAAAATGTTCAAGTTGCTTTGTTCCATCGGCATTAATGAGGTAGATACCGCTGTTGGCTGTGCCTATCCATTTTCTATTTGCTCCATCAACGGCTATGCATTTTACAATTTCACTCTCGAGAAGGTACTCAACGTAACCACCCTGCTCAATCTTAATTTGCTGTGCATCAAAATCTGAGTCATCAAAAATATTTGATGGAGTATAAAACACACAAATTCCCTTATCGGTACCTACCCACATAGCACCGTTTAAATCCTCTGCTAGAGCAATTGCATCTGCTCCGGTGATGGCACCTGTTCCGGCAGTGAAGCCCAGTTTTTTTATTTTATCATCTGTTTTAACGCCAGGCGTTTTGTTGTCATCAAATACTAATATACCTCCACCTTCGGGGAGTACAAACCATTTTTGATTTAAACTATTAATGGTTATCTTACTAATTCTTGTATTGCCAATAACGTTTTGGGTAACAATTTCATCCCACTTTTTTAGTTTATTATCAAACACACAAATGCTATGTGTACTATATGCATTACTCACCCATATGTTACCATCATTATCAATTTTTGTACCGCCCACATATATGAATGGCGCGCCTGAAATGGTATCAAGTGTTGAATTGGAGTTGTCAAAATAGTTGCTAACTTTATTATCTTTAATTTCAACCAATCCTTTACTCCAGCTTGAGCAAAATACACGTTCAGGATTTTTAGGATCGGCACAAACATTAATCAAATCATAAATACCTTTTTCTTGATACATGCTATCGCCCGAAATGGTGCGCCATTCATTATTATAGAACTCAGATATTCCTTCAATATTAAATAAATTAGACCATCCGTCAAGATCACCGGGTGCAACCCAAAGATGGCCTTGAGAGATATCAATGTCAAACGCTTTATTGGAAGAAGGACCTTGAGGCTTTATTATTTCATAAGTACCTTGCTGAAATTCGGTTTTAACCATGCTATTATTAAAATCAGCTATCCAAAAGTTGTTGTCAAAAAAGATAGCGTCTCTTGGGTCTCTGCGAGGATAAAAATTCTTGGCATCCAATAAAACAAAATTACCTTGATACAGTGCAACCGCATCTTGATACACAACCATCAGTTTATTATCAGTAACGCGCATCCCCAGACACTTATAATCAATTAGGCTGTCTACCCAAGTCCATTGTGTGCTGCCTGCATTTAATCTCCAAATTCTTCCATTATTATTGCCAACAACTTGATTGGTATAAATTTGATTATTGTGAAAAACTATTGAATTAAATTGTGCGTTAGGAAGAGTTGCTTCACTAGTCCATGCGGAGAAATCCGATAAAAACGGATCGTTTTTTAACCCTTTGAAAACACCATTGGAGGTTGACGCAAAATAGTAATTCCCATCAGTTGTAAAATCTTTTACATCCAATGAAACACCGTTAATGCCAATATTGTAAGTGTCTTTGATTTCTAATTTATTGAGATCAAGCACCACTACCCCAAAACCACATGAAAGATAAGCATACTGTTGATCCATGAAAATATTGTTAATCACCTTGTTCCCGAAAATTTGTTTGGTTTTAATATCCGATATGTTGATGATTTTACCGCCTTTCAATACATCTATATTGGTATTTGCATAGGCAATTACAACTGCCTTTGCGGTTTCATTGTATGCCACCTTAACTGCGGCAATATCTGAATAACCATTAACTTTTGTAGCTCTGTTTATTGAATTATCAGTTAAATTATAATTAAACAAGTTTCCATTAGCAATGCAATAAATCAAGTTGTCGGCCTTCGCAATACAAGTGGCTTGGTTGTATGCCAAATGATCGCGCCACTGACCTATAGCAATCTCTTGAGCAAATCCCTGTATAAGGCAATTCATCAAAAGAAAAAAAGTTATCTTGGAAATTCTGTTACTCATCGTGTTGTTTGAAATACTGAATAATATAGGTGTAAAATAATAGGAATTGCTAATTATTAGCAACACGCAGCATTAACGTATTTTTTAATTTTTTATTGAATTGTTTTGGCTTCATTGAGGG
>JBILUU010000362.1:0-3270 GCA_044370815.1 Bacteroidia bacterium | reverse complement strand
CTCGCTTGTTAAAAATCGATTATTTATCTTCAACAATTTTATAATTCTTGTTGTTTTTCATCAATTCCTGTCTGGCAGGGGGGATTTTATCAAATTCTTTGCGGCTGATTTCAATAACTCCGTCTTTGTTTACGTTTGATTGAATAACTGCTTGTGGGGCTTTTTGGGTGCTATCGGCAGGAATTTCTGTTACCTTATTTTCAGGTTGAACAGGGGTTGATGCAGGCGCACTATTTTGAGTTTGGCCCTGTGTTTGAAATACATTAAATGCAACTAAACAAAAAATTATTGAAATAAACTTCATTTACCTTTGATAATGATTATTTTACGAAATTATAAAAAAAAGTTAAACTATACTAATTTATTTTTAACAATTTCCACTCTACTATTATTTTCAATAGCAGAAAGTTATTCATTTCCAAATGAAATAGCGCGGTAAACCACGTCAAATCCTGCTTTTGCCCGCAACTCTAGTGGTAGAGTAAAGTTGATAACTGAATCTTTATCAGTCAAATAAATATGTTTTTTATAAATTAGCCCGGTGTGCTTACCGTATATTTCACAAGCAAAGTTTTTTTCAATCAAATTACTATCTGCTTGTTGTAACACATATAGCGTGCTATCAAAATTCAAACTACCTATAGTTGCAGGTTCATGCAATCGTGACATGATGTATGTTTTTTCACCCAGTTGGTTATATCTGTTGCCATTCCATTCATTGTCTTTTTTGAGCGGGAAAACTAATTTCACGAATCTGATATTCTCCTCAACCTTTTCTGCAGAATTATTTGTTTTGTTTGAAAACCATACATCTTTTAATACCCAATTTTCTGTTTCATTTTTTCTGTAAAAACGCTCTATTCTTTGAGTAACCCTGTTGCTTAAGTCAAAAAAATTTTCGCTTATTTTTTCCTTGATTTGAAATTTAAAAGTGTCGATAGACAGAGTGAAATCGTTGTAGTGGATAGAATCAACTTGGTATATGATGAAGTTACCGACTTTATCAGGAAAATACTCGTACCCTATTTCCACTTGAACCACTTCCTTATCTTTGCTGCAGGCATGCAACATTGTCAACGCCCCCAAAGCGCTCAGCATTATAAATAATTGATATTTCTTAAAAAAGTTTCTCAATTCATTACAAAATTGCCCGTTCAATGAATCCGCCACCAACTAGGTCATCACCTTCGTAAAAAACAGCGGATTGTCCGGGAGCAACGCCTGTAACCTTTTTTGAAAAAAGCACCTTTAACTTGTCGTTTTCTTGTCTCACGGCTGCCGTTGTACCCGGGTCTTTATATCTTATTTTGGTAAGAAAATCCATACTGTTTTCAAGAGAGGCATATTTTATCAAATTGAAATTTCTGACCGACATTTCTTGTTTCTCTAAATCTTCTTTACTGCCCAGCATTACCGTGTTGCTTTCGGGAATGATTTCGGTAACAAATAAAGGCTCTCCAACTGCAATTTCAAGGCCTTTTCGCTGCCCAACAGTATAAAAAGGATAACCTTTGTGTTTGCCTAAAATGGCACCGCTAGTATGCACAAAGTGTCCACCATTTACTTTTTCCTCGAGTCCTTCAACCTTGTGTTTTAAAAAAGCACGATAATCGTTGTCGGGCACAAAACAAATCTCATAACTTTCGCTTTTGTTGGCTAAATCAATATATCCCGAGTCTTCAGCCATTTTTTTAATCTCACTTTTACGGTAGTCGCCAAGCGGAAATCTGGTGCGCTTCAGATTTTCTTGTTTGAGCCCCCATAGCACATAGCTTTGGTCTTTGTTATCATCCAACCCTTTTGATATCACATATCGATTATTTTCTTGTCTGATTTTAGCATAGTGACCAGTTGCAATAAATTCACAATCCAATTGATCGGCACGTTTTAATAGCGCTTCCCATTTAATATGGGTGTTACATAATACGCAAGGATTAGGCGTTCTGCCGGCAAGATATTCATCTACGAAATTATCAATGATATGATTCCCAAACTCGCTCCTAATATCTAGTATATAATGAGGAAAACCGGCATTTACTGCGAGTAGGCGTGCATCATTAATTGAGTCAAGACTGCAACATCCTGTTTCCTTTTTGTTACTGCCACTGCTTTCATAGTCCCATGTTTTCATGGTAATTCCAATTACTTCATAACCTTCTTCGTGAAGCATCAAAGCGGCAATAGAACTATCTATTCCACCACTCATAGCCACCAGTATTTTTCCTTTTTTGCTCACTTTATTTTTTATTTAACAGTACACCTTTGCTGTAGTTTTCTTTCTTCTCTATTTTTCCCTCGGGAGAATAGTAAATTATTAATCCATCCAGTTGATCTTCAAAGTAATTGCCTTCCATTTTTACTTGTGTTCCGGTGAGCACTCTTTCTACATCATCATTGTTGTCTCCACCCTTGGGCACAAGTTTGTATTGCCCTTTATTATAATACTCCTTGAAAGGCCCATTTTTTTTTGAGTTTTTGTAGCTGATGTGCAATTTAGGAATGCCGTTAGGATACTCTTCATCAAAGGTGCCATTATAGTACTTAGGATTAATTCTTTCCCCTTTTTTAACAGTTTCCTTGAATGTAGGAAATCCTTTTTCATCATAATAAAACCAATCGCCCACCTGAGCGCCATTCGAATAGGATCCATAGGCGCTTTTCTCACCGGTATCATGGTACCTTGTTACTTTGCCTTCATACTTGCCGTTTTTAAGTACACCTTCTTCTTTTTTTTTCTCATTTTCGTAATACTGCGTACTCAACCCGTCTTTTATATCATTTAACCATTCACTTTCCTCACATTTCTTGCCGCTTTGGTAAAAAACTAATGATTTTCCGTTTCTTTTATTTTCCTTATAATTTTCTGTTGATGTTAACCTGCCTTTATCATCAAAAAAATTCCAAACAGAATCTTTTTTCTCATTGATATAATTGCCATTTGCTTTAACGATGCCTGATTCATAATATAAGACTGTTCGGGCCAATGTACCTTTCACACTGTAATCAGTTTCAGCTTTTTTCTTTCCGTTAGGAAAATAGTAAATGAAATGACCTGTTGGCTTGTTGTCTGCAAATGTACCCTCATATTTCAACTCCCCCAATTCATTGGTTTTTTTCCAATATCCTTGCTTCATTCCCTTGCTGTCGGTATAATTCAAGCGGTCTTGATCCTGAGCCATGCTGAGAGCAAACGAAAAAATTACAATAGTTAGGCTTAGGTTATATCTCATTGTAAAATGCATATGCAAAAATATCAACTTAATTCATATC
>JBILUU010000040.1:0-11977 GCA_044370815.1 Bacteroidia bacterium | reverse complement strand
TCAGATAAATCATATAGGATATGCAAACAATCAATCCTTTTATCAACAGCATCACTTGATTATTGCCGACAAGCACGCAAGTGTAAATATCATTCAAAATTATATTTCTAACGACCCATCTGGTGCTTATTATAATAACCAGGTTAATGAAATATTTATTGCTGAAAATGCACAAGTGAACTATTACCAATTACAAAACGAGAACAATCAAGTAGTGCACATCAACGCAACACAGGTGCTTCAAGAGCAAAACTCTTATTTCGATACCAATACAATAACCATCGGAAGTGCTTGGTTGCGTAACAACTTAAATATTAAATTGAATGGCTTGCATTGTGAAACTCACCTAAACGGCCTGCAGATTTTATCGGGTCAGCAGCATGTCGATAATCATACATTGGTCGATCATCAAATGCCTCATTGCAACAGTAATCAGTTATACAAGGGTATACTAAAAGACAAAGGTACCGGGGTGTTCAACGGGAAGATTTTTGTTAGGAGAGATGCGCAAAAAACTAATGCTTATCAATCTTCAAAAAATATGCTGATGAGTGATGATGCTGCTATGAATACTAAACCTCAACTTGAAATTTATGCCGATGATGTAAAATGTTCTCATGGTTCAAGTACGGGACAAATTGATAAAAATGCGCTCTTTTATTTGCGCTCAAGAGCACTGTCAGAGGATAAGGCGCGTACGCTTTTATTGCACGCTTTCGCTATTGAGGTCATTCAAAAAATCAACATTCCTTCCTACCGAAGTTACATAGAAAATATAATCGAACAACGATTTGAATAAGAATAACAATATGCTGGAGGAATCAAAAATACAAACTGCGAATATTGCCGAATACAGAAAAGATTTTCCTATTCTGAACCGTCAAATCAATAACAAGCGGTTGGTATATTTCGATAATGGTGCAACAACGCAGAAGCCACAGGCTGTTATTAATGCGGTGAGTCATTACTACGAGCATGTTAATGCCAACATACATCGTGGTGTGCATACGCTTAGTCAAGAAATTACGGTAGCTTATGAAAATGCGCGCATCAAGGTTCAGCAGCATTTAAACGCTGCTCATTCTCACGAAATTATATTTACGAAGGGAACTACCGATGCCATTAATTTGGTTGCTCATTCCTTTGGGAAAAAATATCTTGCTTCGGGCGATGAGATAGTTATTTCTGCTATGGAACATCACTCAAATATAATTCCATGGCAACAATTATGTGAGGATAAAGGATGCGTGTTGAAAGTGATACCAATCTCCGATTCTGGTGAAATTTTGATGGATGCCTTTGAAGAGTTGCTCACAAGCAAAACAAAAATCGTAGCAATTACGCATGTGTCAAACACATTGGGAACCATTAACCCGGTAAAGGATATGATTGCCTTTGCGCATCGAAAAGGTATTCCAGTTCTGATTGACGGAGCTCAAGCAGTTCCGCATCTAGCAGTGGATGTAAAGGATCTAGATGCTGATTTCTATTGTTTTAGCGCGCATAAATTATTTGGACCTACCGGAGTTGGTGTACTTTATGGGAAAGAAAAATTTTTAAACGAATTACCTCCTTATCAAACCGGAGGTGGTGTAATATTGTCGGTTGATTTTCAAAAAACAACTTTTGCCCCGCTTCCGCTAAAATTTGAAGCAGGCACACCGCACATTGCAGGGGGAATTGGTTTGGCAGCGGCTATTGATTACTTGAATCAAATAGGACTAAATAACATTGCTAACTACGAACATTGTTTGTTGGAACATGCCACCAACAGGTTACAACAAATAGAAGGGGTTAAAATAATTGGCAATGCCAATAAAAAGGCAGCTGTGATTTCCTTTACAGTTGATGCCTGTCATCCTTTTGATATTGGGACTTTGCTCGATAAACAAGGAATTGCTGTTAGAACGGGTCATCACTGTACACAACCTTTGATGAAATTATTGGGCATTCCGGGCACGGTTCGTGCTTCGTTTGCATTTTATAACACCATTGATGAAATAGATGTATTTGCGGAGGCGCTGAAAAAGTCGGTTCGCCTGCTTAAATAAAATAAACTATAATGAACTTTGAACAAATAGAAAATGAAATCGTAGAGGAGTTTGAGTTGTTTGGCGATGATTGGGAAGCCCGCTACGAGCATCTAATTGATATGGGAAAATCGCTTCCGCTAATTCCTGAAAAGGAAAAAACAGATGATTTGCTCATTAAAGGTTGTCAAAGTAAACTTTGGTTGAAATCTTATTTTGATGGAATGCTGGTAACTTATATGGCCGACAGTGATGCTATTATCACAAAGGGAATTGCTGCGCTCATTATAAGGGTTTTGAGTCATCATACACCTGATGAAATTGTTCAAGCCGAATTGCAATTTATCGACAAAATCGGACTGAAAGAGCATTTGAGTCCAACAAGGGCCAACGGTCTTGTGAGTTTAATCAAACAAATGAAACTTGACGCCATTGCCTATCTATCAAAATCAGCAAAACAATAATCAGAAAATATATGCCTGCCGTTATCATATCAGATAATACCGAATTAACCCAAAAGGTAATAGATGTACTTAAAACAGTTTATGATCCTGAAATACCAGTCGATATTTGGGAGCTGGGGCTAATATATGAAATCAAGGTTTCTGCCGATGCCGATGTATTGGTAACCATGACGCTCACTTCTCCTTCCTGTCCGGTGGCAGAGACACTGCCACCAGAGACCGAGGAAAAAATCAAGAACATTGAAGGGGTAAAATCAGCCAAAATAGCACTCACCTTTGAGCCGCCTTGGGAGAAAGATATGATGAGTGACGTGGCACAATTGGAATTGGGTTTTATGTAGCATTTGATTCATTTAAATTTTCAATGATGGATGAAATTATCAATAAAGTTGCATCGAGTGGATTAGTGGAAATTAATCTTGAAGAATTTTATGATCCTACAGAAAAAATTGCTGTGGATATGAAAGACTTTTTGAGTGTGGTTAACTTGCCGGATGGCGATGCTTATCTTCTGAAAGAAAAGTTATTTCGCGAAAAAATAAGTCAACTCAAGCTTGATAGCTATCAAGATAAAATTGTTCATCTATTTTGCTCTGTTGATGCCATTATACCAACTTGGGCCTATATGCTGCTTACCATTAGTATTTCTCCAATTGCAAAAAGGGTAATGTTTGGAAAAAAGGATCTTGTTGAAGAAACTCTTTTTAGTGAAGCGTTGGCCAAAATCAATCCCGCTGACTATACAGATGCGAAGGTTGTCATCAAAGGATGCAGTAAGGTTGATGTGCCAATTAGTGCATACTGTCTGCTTTCTGCTAAGTTAAGGCCTTATGTTAAGAGCATGATGTATGGCGAACCTTGTTCCACGGTTCCTCTGTATAAAAAAACGAAACAAACAATGTAGTCTATTTCAGATATAGTCTTATCAATTTGGTATTTACACACTTTTTTGTACTGTGTATAGGTAAATGATTTCATAAAGTGAGCTTTAAAATAAAAAATGGATAGCCACATAAACCATAATTTTTTCAAATCATTTTTCTAATCGACCAAAATGGAATAAGTTACATTAAAAGTATTATCTTTGTGGATTGATATGGCATTAATTTTTCAATTATTTAAGATATACGTTGGTAATTTCGAAAGAAAAAGCTGTATACCCATATTATTATGCTTTGTTTTAGTTAATCTGTTTGGAATTGGTTCGGTAATTGCCCAAAAAGGACAGGCATTTACGCTCGAAATTAACGGTATAATCAAAGATGACGATAATGGCAGATCAATCGATGGAGCACTTGTGAAAGTAACCACAGTTAGTGGTCAAACAGTGCAAAGTTCAACTACCACCGGAAATGGAAAGTTTAAATTTATTTTGGAGCCGAATAAAGAGTATCTCATTACCGCTTCTAAACCAGGTTACACCGGCAAAATTGTGAGTGTTAACACAAAGGATGTTGATGTTAATTCAGGTACGCTTGATTATTATAAGTTTCCAATTTCAATAAGTATTTTTAAGGAGGTGCCTGATTTAGATGTATCAGTGTTAAAAAGCCCCATAGGTTCCATTTTTTACAATCAAACATTAAAGGATTTTGATTATACAGCAGATAAGTTTCAGCGAGAGGCCATGGAAAAGATGGTCAAAGAATTGGAAAAGAAAAAGAAAGAGGAAGTTGAAAAAAAGACCAAAGAGGATAATGAACTGAAGGATAAGGCAAAAAATGAGGCAAAGCAAAAAGCAGAAGCAGAAGCTGCCGCCCGAAAAAAAGCCGAGGAAGATGCAAAAAATAAATTAAAGAATGAAGCTGAAGCGAAAGCTGATGCTGAAGCAGAGGCAAAAAGAAAATTGGCAGAATCGGAAGAGGCAAAGAAAAAGCAAGCTGCGGATGCCAAAAAAGCGGCTGAGGAAGAAATCAAAAGGAGAGCGAAAGAGTCGGCCGAGGAAGCAGAAGCAAGGAAGAAATCTGAGTCAGAGGCAAAGCGATTGGCAGAAGAGGAGGCCAAAAATAAAGCGAAGGCAGAAGCTGAAGCGCGTGCTGAAGAAGAATTGAAGAAAAGAGAAGAAGCCAAAAAAAGGGCAGAGGAGGAAGCCAAAATTAGGGCTGAAGCTAAGGCACTCGAAATGGAAAAAAGAAAAGAAGAGGCAGAGGCAAGAAGGTTGGCAGCTGAAGAGGCCAAAAAAATCTATGTCAAAAATATTGATTATGAAACACAGGAAGGCACTAACTTTAACATCACCAAAACAATAATCACCACACTCAAAGACGAAAAAGTGGAGTACAAGAAAATAATATATAGTTGGGGAGGGGTGTATTATAAAAAAGATGCTTCAGACATCACCGAAGAAAGTTTCATCACTGACCTTAAAAATGTAATCTTAAAGAGCGAATAAAATAAGCCGCGTTGTCATTATTCTCCAAAGGAAAGAATCATGAAAATCTCGTATTTTTAAGTCCTCATTGTTAGTTAAGTCAAGCTTTTGTTAATAAATAAATTCAATCAGCAAAATTTATTGCTGTTGAAAATCAGCAAGTTGCAAAAAGTGAAAATAAATTGCTCAAGAAATCAATAGAAAATCTCGAATTTTTTCAACCAAAGTTTTTTTTTTAGGAATATTTGTTACCTTTGCACTCCCTTTTTTACGAGGGGTATGTTCAAAAATTTAATAAAATATTAATCAATTAACTAAATGCCTACAATACAACAATTAGTTCGTAAAGGCCGCCAAAAGCTGGATTACAAGAGTAAATCAGCCGCTTTGGATTCATGTCCGCAAAGGCGCGGTGTTTGTGTGCGTGTTTATACAACCACACCCAAGAAACCAAATTCTGCAATGCGTAAGGTTGCAAGGGTTCGCTTAACCAATACCAAAGAGGTTAACGCGTACATCCCTGGAGAAGGTCACAACTTGCAAGAGCACTCTATTGTGCTTATCCGCGGAGGAAGGGTAAAAGATCTTCCGGGAGTACGTTATCATATTGTGCGTGGTGCACTCGATACCTCAGGTGTTGACGGTCGTAATCAGCGTAGAAGTAAATATGGTACCAAAAAGCCAAAAGCCGGTGCAGCGGCCGCAGCCGCAGCTAAGGGAGCTAAAAAGAAATAATAACATTTTAGGTAATAACATTCATAAGCCTTTCAAATGAGAAAGTCAACACCCAAAAGAATTCCGTTACTTCCGGATCCAAAGTTCAATGATACTTTGGTAACCCGTTTTGTAAACAACCTCATGTACTCAGGTAAAAAAAGTACAGCATACAACGTATTTTATGATGCCATAGATATTGTTGAACAAAGAACCAACGAAAATGGTCTCGATGTGTTTAAGAAAGCATTGTCAAACATAACCCCTCAAGTAGAAGTAAAAAGCCGCAGAGTGGGTGGAGCAACGTTCCAAATTCCTCAAGAAGTACGTCCAGAGAGAAAAGTTGCAGTAGCAATTCGTTGGATGATTCAATTTTCTCGTAAAAGAAACGAGAAATCGATGAGCATGAAGCTTGCCGGTGAAATTGTAGCAGCATCTAAAGAAGAAGGAGCAGCTTACAAGAAGAAAGAAGATACACACAGAATGGCCGAGGCAAACAAAGCATTTTCACATTTCAGATTCTAAAAGTCAAATGAGCCACTTAAAATTTACACGAAATATTGGTATTGCTGCGCACATTGATGCGGGTAAAACAACCACCACTGAGCGTATTTTATACTACACTGGTGTGAATCACAAAATTGGTGAGGTGCATGATGGTGCAGCCACAATGGATTGGATGGTTCAAGAGCAGGAGAGGGGAATCACAATTACCTCTGCAGCTACCACTTGCTTCTGGAATTACAGAAACGAGAAATATAAATTAAACATTATTGATACTCCCGGTCACGTGGATTTTACTGTTGAAGTAAATCGTTCATTACGTGTACTCGATGGTCTTGTATTCCTTTTTTCAGCAGTTGATGGTGTAGAACCACAATCTGAAACTAATTGGAGATTAGCAAATAATTACAACGTAACCCGTTTAGGATTCGTTAATAAAATGGATCGCTCCGGTGCGGATTTTCTTGCGGTAGTAAAACAAGTTCGCGAAATTTTAGGTGGTAATGCAGTTCCATTGCAGTTACCTATTGGAGCTGAAGAAACATTCAAGGGGGTTGTTGATTTAATTAACAACCGTGCTATTATTTGGAATGAGCATGATAAAGGAATGACTTTCACAGAAGTTCCTATTCCTGACGATATGAAGGATGAAGTGCATGAGTGGAGAGAAAAATTGTTAGAGTCGGTTTCTGAGTTTGATGAGAAGTTGATGGAGAAGTTTTTTGATGCTCCTGAAACAATCACAGAAGCAGAAGTACTTAGCGCACTCCGTCAAGCTTGTTTGGCTAACAAAATCGTTCCAATGGTTTGTGGTTCTTCTTTCAAAAATAAGGGAGTTCAAACTATGCTTGATTTAGTGATGGAGCTAATGCCTTCGCCACTTGATAAAGAAAACATCAAAGGAACAAATCCTGATACAGGCGAAGAGGTTGTTAGAAAACCTGATGCCAAGGATCCTTTCACAGCATTAGCTTTTAAAATTGCTACTGATCCATTCGTAGGACGTTTAGCTTTCTTCCGCGCCTATTCAGGTCGCTTAGATGCAGGATCTTATGTGCTTAACACAAGAAGTGGAAATAAAGAGCGTATCTCTCGTATTTTTCAAATGCATGCCAACAAACAAAATTCTATTGAATTTATTGAGGCCGGAGATATCGGTGCTGCAGTAGGATTCAAAGATATCCGCACGGGTGATACCTTGTGTGAGGAAAAAAATCCAATCGTTTTAGAGGCAATGAATTTCCCTGAGCCCGTAATTGGTATCGCTATCGAGCCAAAAACGCAGGCCGACTTAGATAAATTAGGTGTTGCTCTCAATAAGCTTTCTGAAGAGGATCCAACTTTCAAGGTGCATACCGATGAAGATTCTGGTCAAACCGTTATCAGCGGAATGGGAGAGTTGCACTTAGAGATTATTGTAGATCGTTTAAGAAGAGAATTTAAAGTTGAGGTTAACCAAGGGGCACCTCAGGTATCATACAAAGAAACAATTAATGGTTCAATTGAACACCGCGAAGTTTACAAGAAGCAAACAGGTGGTAGAGGTAAGTTTGCCGATATCAAGGTTGTGATATCTCCTGTTGATGCTGATTGGGATATTTCTAAGGATGCTTTACAATTTGTAAATGAAATCGTTGGTGGTAATATTCCACGAGAGTATATTCCTTCTGTAGAAAAAGGATTCAGAGCAGCTATGGCTAACGGTGTATTGGCAGGTTTCCAAATGGATTCAATGAAGGTGAGGTTATTGGATGGTTCTTACCATGCGGTTGACTCGGATTCATTATCATTTGAAATTTGTGCTAGAACAGCTTTCCGTGAGGCCTTACCAAAATGTAATCCAGTATTGCTTGAGCCGATCATGAAAATAGAAGTTTTAACTCCAGAGCAAAACATGGGTGATGTGGTAGGTGACTTAAACAAGAGAAGAGGTCAAATTGAAGGCATGGATTCTAAAAATAACACCCAAGTTATTAAAGCCAAGGTGCCTTTGGCAGAGATGTTTGGTTATGTGACTCAACTGCGCACAATCACTTCAGGTAGAGCATCGTCCACAATGGAATTTGATCACTATCAAGAAGCGCCTAGAGGTGTTGCAGATGAGGTGGTAGCTAAAATCAAAGGTAAAAAAGCAGAAAAAGTATAACATTTATAGTTCTTTATTCAATATACAATGAGCCAAAAAATCAGAATCAAACTTAAATCTTACGATTACAATCTTGTAGATAAATCTGCAGAGAAAATCGTAAAAACAGTAAAGTCGACAGGTGCTGTTGTGAACGGACCAATTCCACTTCCAACTAACAAGAAAATTTTTACTGTGTTGCGTTCGCCACACGTTAATAAAAAGGCAAGAGAACAATTTCAGTTGTGTTCATATAAAAGATTGCTCGATATTTACAGCTCAACCTCAAAAACTGTTGATGCATTGATGCGCCTCGAGTTGCCAAGCGGAGTAGAGGTGGAGATTAAAGTGTAAGTGCAAGTAGAAGTAATAAGTTAATTTTAAAAAGAAGAGTATTTAAAAATTATAATAATGTCAGGAATAATTGGTAAAAAAGTAGGAATGACCAGTATTTATGATGCCAATGGTAAAATTATACCATGCACAGTAGTTGAAGCTGGTCCTTGTGTAGTTACGCAAGTAAGATCCAAAGAGGTTGACGGTTATGAAGCCGTTCAGCTTGGTTATGAGGAGCGCAAAGAAAAGCACACCTCTAAAGCCATGATGGGTCATTTTGCCAAAGCACAAACAACCCCAAAACGCAAACTTGTTGAATTCAAAGGATTCACAGATGAAAAGAAGCTAGGGGATATTGTTAATGTTGAACTTTTTGAAGAAGGCGACTTCGTGGATGTTGTCGGAACCTCCAAAGGAAAAGGTTTTCAAGGTGTTGTTAAGCGCCACGGATTTAGTGGAGTAGGTGGTCAGACTCATGGTCAGCACAATCGCCTCAGAGCGCCAGGTTCTTTAGGTGCATCATCATTTCCTTCAAGAGTATTTAAAGGAATGAGAATGGCCGGAAGAATGGGTGGAGATAGAGTTAAAGTTCAAAATTTACAAATTTTAAAAGTGTTAACCGACAAAAATCTTTTGATCATTAAGGGATCTGTCCCGGGTGCAAAGGGTTCTTATGTTCTAGTTGAAAAATAAGATGGAATTAAAGGTATTAAACAAAGAAGGAAAAGAAACAACCAATAAGGTTGTTCTTAATAAAGAAATTTTTGGTGTTGAACCAAATGACCATGCTATTTATCTTGATGTGAAACAGTACCTAGCTAATCAGCGTCAGGGAACCCACAAAGCTAAAGAAAAAGCAGAGGTTGCTTACAGCACAAGAAAGTTAAAACGTCAAAAAGGTACCGGTGGTGCTCGTGCTGGAAGTAGAAAATCAGGAACAATGGTTGGTGGAGGTAGATTCTTCGGACCACGTCCAAGAAACTACAGCTTCAAGCTTAACAAAAAATTGAAGGTGCTAGCAAGAGCATCTGCACTAACCTACAAAGCTCAAGAAAACAAAATTACAGTTGTTGAGAACTTCAGTTTCGAAGCTCCGAAAACCAAAAAATATTTGGATTTGATGAAAAATTTAAATGTTTTAGATAAAAAAACATTGCTAGTGCTTTCTGAATCAAATAAAAATGTATATTTGTCGGCTCGAAATTTAGGTAACACAAAGGTTGTAAGTGCTTCAAATATAAATACTTACGATGTTTTAAACGCTCAAAACCTGATTCTTTCAGTGGGATCTTTGACCGAAATTGAGAAATTATTTAACTAAAAATTAAGAATTTTCCATCATGGAAACACTAATAAAACCGGTGATAACCGAAAAAATGACCGCTCAAGGTGAAAAGATGAACCGTTTTGGTTTTATTGTACATCCCAATGCCAATAAAATTGAAATCAAAAATGCCGTTGAGAAAGCTTATAATGTTAATGTAGTAAATGTTTGGACACAAAATTATATTGGCAAGCTCAAAACACGTAACACCAAAAGAGGTCCGGTAACTGGTGTTGCTAATCGCCACAAAAAGGCGATCGTTTCATTAAAAGAAGGTGAAACAATTGATTTTTACAGTAATATTTAATTAAGAAATGGCACTAAGAAAACTTCGTCCATTAACGCCTTCGCAGCGTTTTAAAATGGCAAATACATTCGAGGAGGTAACAGCTTCCAAACCTGAGAAAAGTTTAATTGAACCGGTTAAAAAGTCAGGTGGAAGAGATTATACAGGTAAGATGACCATGCGCTATATTGGTGGTGGTCACAAGAAAAATTATCGTATCATCGATTTCAAAAGAAGTAAGGATGGTATTGAAGGAACAGTGAAAACTATTGAATATGATCCTAATCGCAGTGCACGTATTGCTCTTGTTTTCTACAAAGATGGAGAAAAGAGATATATGATTGCTCCTGCTGGCTTAAAAGTTGGTCAGAAAGTAATGTCAGGAAAAGGTGCTGCTCCCGAAGTAGGTAATGCTCTTTTATTGAGTGAAATACCTTTAGGAACAATTATCCATGCGATTGAATTGCATCCGGGCCAAGGCGCGGTGATGGCAAGAAGCGCTGGTACTTATGCACAACTTGCTGCTCGTCAAGATAAATACGCTGTGATTAAAATGCCTTCTGGTGAAACACGCATGATACTATTAACCTGCAAAGCAACTATTGGAGCTGTATCAAACGCTGACCATAACTTAGAAGTAAGCGGTAAAGCTGGTCGTTCACGTTGGTTAGGACGCAGACCAAGAACTAGACCGGTTGTAATGAACCCTGTTGATCATCCAATGGGTGGAGGTGAAGGAAGGGCTTCAGGAGGTCATCCACGTTCGCGTAAAGGTATTCCTGCTAAAGGATACAAAACAAGATATCCTAAAAAGGCATCTAACAGATATATCATCGAAAGAAGAAAGAAATAATATAAACGGTTTAATGGCCCTGTTAAAAGGGTTCACAACTAAAAAAGAAATAAATGGCACGTTCACTCAAAAAAGGTCCTTTCATCGACCACAAATTAGAAAAGAAAGTATTGGCTGCAGTTGCCAGTGGAAAAAAAACTGTGATTAAAACATGGTCAAGAAGATCCATGATTACACCTGATTTTGTTGGTCAAACAATTGCAGTGCACAATGGAAATAAATTTATTCCTGTGTATGCGACCGAGAATATGGTAGGTCACAAACTAGGTGAATTTTCTCCGACAAGAAACTTTCGTGGACATGCCGGACAAAAGAAAGATAAAGGTTCAAAATAATATTGTAAGGATACATACACATGGGCGTTAGAAAACATAAAGCAGCAGAAGCCAGAAAAGAGGCAAACAAAAATATCAGTTTTGCCAAGCTTAATAATTGTCCAACCTCTCCTCGTAAAATGAGATTGGTTGCCGACATGGTAAGAGGTATGAGTATCGATAAAGCTTTGTACCTATTAAAATACAATCCTAAGGAAGCTTCAGGACGATTAGAAAAGTTATTGCTCTCTGCAATTGCAAATTGGCGTGCTAAAAATGACGGTGTGCGTTTAGAGGAAAGCAATCTTTACATCAAAGAGGTTTTTGTTGACAGTGGTCTTCAAATGAAGAGATTAAGAACAGCACCGCAAGGAAGAGGTTACAGAATAAGAAAGCGTTCAAACCACGTTACCTTGGTTTTAGATAGCAAATCAGAAGTTAATTAATATTTAATACTTTCAATAGATACATGGGACAAAAAGCTAACCCGATAAGCAACAGATTAGGAATCATCAAAGGATGGGACTCTAATTGGTATGGTGGAAATAACTATGCCGATAAAATAGTTGAAGATTATAAGATCAGAAATTATTTGAATGCCCGTTTGGCGAAAGGTAGTATTTCAAAAATCATTATTGAAAGAACTTTAAAATTAA
>JBILUU010000360.1:0-3274 GCA_044370815.1 Bacteroidia bacterium | reverse complement strand
TGATAAAGGCATGCTATCAAAAACCATCATAGAGGCCATCATTACCTCCGCAAATAAATACCATATTCCTATTGCCGTTGACCCTAAGTTCAAAAACTTTTGGCACTATACAAATGTCACACTCTTTAAACCAAATTTAAGAGAGCTCAGTGAAGCTTTGGGGATTAATATTAATGCTGCTGACATGTCATCGGTAGCAGAGGGCGACAAAATACTACGATCAAAATTAAAGAACCAAATTGCCCTTATCACACTTAGCGAAAAAGGGGTGTATGTGAGTAATCATAAAAATAGTCATCATATTCCAGCTCATTTGCGCAACATTGCCGATGTATCGGGAGCCGGTGATACGGTAATCAGCGTGGCTGCACTATGTTTATCCGTTGACGCCAATATTCAAACACTGGCTGCGTTATCTAATTTAGCAGGCGGTTTGGTTTGCGAAAAATGGGGAGTGGTGCCAATTACGCAGCAACAATTGTTGGATGAATGTGTTAAGTAGTGATAGCATTAATTGAACGCAACGTATAGTTGCACATACACAACAACATGGAATTAAATCCAGCCGAGAAGGTTAAACCGTATAAAGAAAATGAATCGGGCAAAAAGCAACAAGTTGCTCAAATGTTCGATAATATTAGTCATCGATATGATTTTTTAAATCATTTTCTTTCACTCGGCATCGATATCAGGTGGCGTAACAAAGCCGTTAGCTTGCTCAAGCCATTTGCCCCAAAAAAGATATTAGATATTGCAACAGGCACCGGTGACTTTGCCATTGCTTGCATGAAATTACAACCCGAGAAAATTGTTGGCATCGACATTTCAAATGGCATGCTCAGCATGGGCAGAGAAAAATTAAAGAAAAAAGCGCTCTCTGAAAAGATTGAATTATTTCATGGCGATAGCGAAAAAATTAATTTTAAAGATGCCGAGTTTGATGCAGTAACTGTTGCCTTTGGGGTGCGTAATTTTGAAAATCTCGAAAAAGGGTTGACAGAAATGTGCAGGGTGTTGAAGCCGGGAGGTGCCGCTGCAATTCTTGAATTCAGCAAGCCAAAGATATTTCCACTTAAGCAGCTATATCAATTCTACTTTCTTAAAATTTTGCCCGGCCTAGGAAAAAAAATTTCGGCAGATGCCTCCGCATACACCTACTTACCCGAATCGGTTCAAGCATTTCCTGATGGCGATGATATGGTTAAAATAATCAAATCATGCGGGTTTCATGAGGTAAAGGTTTATTCGCTTACCGGTGGCATAGCTAGTATTTACCTATCAATTAAACGTTGAAGAAAATAATTTCCATACCAAAACCTTATCAAACTTCTCTATTTTGGGCGGCAATCTTCACCTGCTGTTTGCTCGTGCCAATAAATGGCAATGCGCAAAGTCAAACCAAGGATAAAAAGGTGATGAACCTGCAGAACTATGATAACAAAATGCTGCATTTTGGATTTTTATTAGGAATTAATTTGGCTGATTTTAGAATTAAATATAACCCTAACTATTTTGGAGTAGATACCATTTTATCAGTGCAATGTAAGCGCGAGAGCGGTTTCAATTTAGGAATTATTTCTGACTTGCGCCTTGGCGAATACTTCAACGTGCGTTTTTTACCTACGCTATCATTCTCTGCCCGAACACTGCAATATGTGATCGTAGAAAATAATGTTGTGGTGCCCCGCGATAAGCAGGTTGAATCGGTTTTCTTGGATTTTCCTTTGCTATTCAAATATAAATCTGAAAGAGCAGGAAATTTCCGAACTTATTTAATTGCCGGGGCTAAATATAGTCTCGATATGGCCTCGCAAAAAGACATAAACAGTACCCTGGTTAATGATATTTTAATTAAAATAGATGAGACCGATATGTTAGCGGTATTTGGTGTTGGTTTCGATATTTACTTAACATACTTCAAATTTTCTCCCGAAATTACGTATTCGTTTGGGTTAAAGAATTTAATTGTGCAAGAGAACAATATCCTTACAAGACCTATCGACAGACTTACTTCTAAAATTATTCAGATTTCCTTTAATTTCGAGTAGTACAGAGCCTTTTAAAACTATGATCGAAGAAGTTAATGTTGTTGTAAAGCCAAGCGAAAGTGCTGATATTGAAAAACTCAAATTGTTGGCAGCAGCGGAAACCAATCGTGAGTTGGGTAATATCAATCACATCGAAATTTTAAAGAGATCGATTGATGCGAGAGGTCGCAGTGTTAAAATCAATCTCAGGTTAAAATTGTATATCAACCAAACTCCCGATGAAAAACAAATTTGGGAGCTACATCCCATACAAGCTCGAGAGGTAAAAAACGAAAAAGAAATATATATTGTAGGTGCCGGTCCTGCAGGTTTATTTGCTGCATTGCAAGCAATTGAAAATGGCTGTAAACCAATTATTATCGAGCGTGGAAAGTCGGTGAGAGACCGAAGAAGAGATTTGGCTGCAATCAATAAAAACCACGTGGTAAATTCCGACTCTAACTATTGTTTTGGTGAGGGTGGGGCAGGCACATATAGCGATGGAAAACTATATACACGCTCAGGAAAGCGCGGTAGTATCAATAAGGTATTGCATACCTTTGTGCATCACGGTGCCGATGTGCAAATTTTAATTGATGCACACCCGCATATTGGCACGAATAAGCTTCCTAAAATTATCGAAAACATGAGGGCAGCAATCATTGAGTGTGGCGGTGAAATATTATTTAACCACCGACTTGAAGATATACATTGGAGCAATCATCAACTCAACGGAATCACTATTTGCAGCGTTGAAACAGGGAGCAAAACGCAACTTAAAACAGATAAGTTAATTCTTGCCACAGGCCATTCAGCCCGCGATATATATCGCTTGTTGGATAAAAAGAAAATCAACATTGAAGCAAAGCCTTTTGCCCTTGGTGTGCGTGTTGAACATCCACAATCCCTCATCGACAGTATTCAATATCACTGCGCGGTTAATGAGGTAATGGATACCAGAAGATATCTTCCGGCTGCCAGTTATAGTTTAGTAGAACAGGTTAATCACCGAGGTGTTTACTCATTTTGCATGTGCCCCGGTGGTATTATTGCGCCTTGTGCTACTGCACCCGGTGAGGTGGTAACCAATGGGTGGTCGCCTTCAAAAAGAAACAATCCTTTCGCAAATTCTGGCATTGTGGTAGAAGTTAATGAAATAGATTTTAAACCATATCAAAACTTCCATGCATTGGCAGGTATGCAATTTCAGGCAGCTGTTGAACAAAATGCCTGGCAGCATGGAGGCA
>JBILUU010000359.1:0-3275 GCA_044370815.1 Bacteroidia bacterium | reverse complement strand
ATGAAACCTGTAAAATTGGTAGGACTGTAGGTATATACACCTAAAGGTACATCAGCCGGTGCACCAATGATAACCCTGATTAAGGTTCCCAAGTTATTCCATCCGTTTGAGCTGTTTGTTGCAACAATTCTGGCGTAATATAAACCCGGCTGTAATCCTAGCGCCAAAAGTCCGCCCAAATTTGGTATGTTGATTGGCATAATAGTATCTCCAGTAGCATTAATAGAGCCAATTCCACCTGTGTTAACAACAGCAAATGTCATGCTATTCAGTAGCTGCATTTCGAATAAGTTGGTAGGGCCATAAACAGCTGAGGAGTCAAAGGTATTTATGTCAACAACAGCTGTGGTATCATATCCCGTTGTGGTGGTAATACAAGCTTTAATATCCTGCTGATTATTTGTTTCTATATCACAATTTCGAATACAAAAAGGACCATAAACGCTACCAATTGCAGAAGGGTTAATTGAGATTACTCTGATGTAATAATTACATCCGGGAGGAATAGGATGAAAGATAGGATTCAATAAACCTGATACCGTACCTGGCAGCGAACCTAGTGCAGGATCGTAGGTGTCACTATTGGGAAATGTACCAAGTACATTGGGATTTACCGGGAAGTTTCCGGCCGAGTCTGACAGCTGTGCAACATAGGTATTATTGGTAAATACACCTGTAGAATAAAAAGGGACATCAATAACGCTACCTACACATATCGTATCTGCCGGGTTACTCAACATTACTGGTTGCAGCGTTGTAATGGTGTTGGGACAAAGCAATACTTCAAAGCAATCACTGACGGTACTTATGACATTAGGCGTTACATCTAACCTAACTATTCTTATTCTATAGCAATTTCCGGGTGGAGTGGTGGCAGGTATATTTAAAAATAATCCTTGCGATGTAAACAAATTGTTCAACTGATAAATTCCCAAACTTGTTGGATTGTTGAAATTACCAGCTGCATTACTGAGTTCAACCTCATAAAAACCGCTTCCGCACAATGGGGTATTAAAATTGAAAAAAGCAAGAAAGTTAAAGTCTTGACAAACCGGAACAAGTTGCAATGTATCGATGGTTATACCCACCAAGCTGTTATCAAAATTTCCAACTATTCTAATATCGTCAACTGCAAAGGAAGGTTTTAATGTGGAGGCCGTGGAGTTATTTGTCCACCGAAAGCCTATCCTTACACTACTTTGGTTATCAAAAATAGGGTCAATTAATTCGGTGTATTTCCACTTGTAAGTATTTCTGTATGTAGCTCCCGGAAATGGCACCCAAGCGCCATTGTTGATGCTGTAATAAACCTGTCCGAAAGCATTGTTGGTGTCGCCCATGCACAAGTAATAATAGGCCACCGTTACATCACTAAAACCCAAGGTGCAAAACTCGTCTACTACAGCCAAGCGGTCACTAGCGGAAAGTGGATTATAATTGGTGTTGGCAATTCCACTATTGGCAGCAGCTACCGAGTCGTGTATGTGTAAATAATGACCATTTGGAAAAGTAATAAACCCTCCAAAGGTACTATCCTGTGCGATGGTATTAGGATACACACCTCCACCATTATATTGATTATTGATAATCCATTTATTTGGACCGTTATTGGCCGCAAGACCGGTATCATTGAGGGTAGTTATAAAATTTGCTCCTTCGAAATCTTCAGAGGCAATGAGTGTATTTTGAGCAATGATGCTTCCGGAAAATAGCATGATCATGCACATAACAAATAGCGTTTTACCGCATTTGAAATAAGAACTGAATGGTAACTTTATTTTCATAGTTGTAAAATTATTTAATCTATGTTTAATTTAAGTTTTACAAATTCTTGCAAGAAAAAATACTTCAACCTCGAATAACTAATGGTTAGGAAACCTTTCATAATTAATCTTAGGTTGTTGCGTTTCAACCGATAAAAGTATTAAGTGAATTTAACAAAACCAAATTATTGCACGTATTTATTTTTTAAAAACACTTTAATATTAATTTTGTTATTCCATTAAATGCAAGTAAAAAAAATTGTTTACATTTGCTTGAATACTCGTGCTTTGCGAAAAAAAATTCAGATTATACTATTAATTGTTTTCGGTTTTTTCACCAATGCCGGAGCTACTCATTTGATGGGTGGTGAGATTACTTGGGTATGCCTGGGTAACGGAAATTATCAATTTCAAATGAAGGTTTACCGTGATTGCATTACAGCAGTATACATAACTAATGGTGGGCCTATTTCACTAACAGTCCACAATCACCCAACGGTAACAACTATACCAATGAGTATAGTTGACTCAACTGATATTTCACCACAGTGCAATGGTGCCGGACCTTCTTACAACTGTAGTAATATTACACCCGGTAATACGGCTGTGAAGGAATATATTCTCAAATCTAATCCTGTGAATTTGCCAGGAATTCCGCCTGCCGAAGGTTGGATTTTCACTTGGAGTAATTGCTGTCGTAATGCCTCTATCACTAATCTTTCACTCAATTTTGCCGGTCCGGGAAATCCAACTAATGGTTTTACACTGAGGGCTAAGATGTTTGCCTACAATGCCATCAATGCCTCTCCTTGCTTCGATTCTTCCCCAATTTTTCAAGAAAGACCAAGCATCATTATTTGTGCAGGAACTCCTTACACATACAACCCTAATGCATATGATCCTGACTTAGATTCTATCACCTATGAGTTTGATAGGGCATTAGATTATTTGCCTCCGGGAAGTCCTTTCACAGCAACTAGTCCACCTGCTATCCCATTCGAAATTGGTTATAGTTTAAACAGTCCTTTTCCAAGCCAAACTCAAAATGTAAACAACGTGCCCGTTACCCTCAATCCCATTACAGGAGAAATGAACTTCACCGTTTTTAATATCGGCAATTATGTGCAGGTAATTAAGGCAACTTCATACAAGTGTGGGCAAAAGGTGGCAGAAATCTACCGCGAAATTCAAACAGTAATTCTTTCATGCGGAGCAAATTTACCCCCAACTGTTACAGCTCCGTTTATCAATACTGCTACCGGTCAGTACACCAATTATATCGATACCGTAACCGCAGGAGATGTTGTTTCATTCAGCATCACAGGAACCGATAATGGATTTTTACCAACAGGTTGGCCACAGAGCATTATATATACGGCAGCAGGCGGACAGTTCGGCACAAACTTTATTGACCCCAATTCAGGGTGTATCAACCAACCTTGCGCAACCATCAACCCACCACCCCCTCAAAGCGGAACGGGTAGTTTAACGCTCAACTTTAATTGGCAAACG
>JBILUU010000358.1:0-3280 GCA_044370815.1 Bacteroidia bacterium | reverse complement strand
TTACTACGATTTTTTATTCAGTTACCGAAGAGGCATGTTTGTTTATGCACCGCTGTTATTGATATCACTATTGGGTTTTATTCCTTTATTCAATAAATCAATTTATCAAACGATAGCCTTATTATTTTTCTTATTTGTGATGATATATATTTTATCATCATGGTGGATGTGGTTTTATGGTGGAGGTTTTGGAATGCGCCCTGTAACTGACTTCTATGTGTTTTATGTTATTTTGTTAGCGCTATTCATTAAGTTCAGTTTTGAAAAAAAATGGTTAAAATGGATAAGCACAATTTCAATTGCAATTTGCATGTTTATTGCTCAAATTCAAACCTATCAAAAAGTTAATTTTATTATGCCATGGGATGGAATGAACAAAGAAATATATTGGAAAATATTTTTAAAAACAGATAAGTCCTATATTGGCAAATACAAGGCCTAACTCCTATGCTCAATAACCGACAACTTTTTTTGCAGCATAATGCGCAAACCACTTTTTTCCCACTTTTGCTAGAAATGCAAAAAGCAGAAGGTGTCATGATTACTGACGTAAATGGCAAAAAATATTTTGACATGATTTCGGGTATTGCGGTAAGTAATGTAGGACACGGCAATAAAAAGGTGCTTGATGCCATTACTGAGCAGGCGCATAGCTATATGCATTTGATGGTGTATGGCGAGTTTGTACAGGCCCCACAAGTAAACTTTGCTAAAAAATTAAGTGATTTACTACCGGGCAATTTACAATGTGTATACTTTGTTAACTCCGGTGCCGAGGCCATTGACGGAGCCCTTAAATTGGCCAAAAGATACACAGGAAGAGCAGAAACAATCTCTTGTAAAAATGCTTATCACGGAAGTTCTCAAGGGGTGTTGAGCATTATGGGCAGCGAAACATATAAGAGCGCATACAGGCCACTGATACCAGGAAATCGCTCAATTGAATTTGGTAACTTTGATGACCTTAAACACATCAATCAGCGCACCGCTTGTGTGGTTATTGAAACCATTCAAGGTGAAGCAGGCGTTAGAACTGCCTCTGCTGAGTACTTCAAGGCGCTGAGAGAGGCATGTTGCAATCATGGTGCAATGCTCATACTTGACGAAATTCAGTGTGGCATGGGGCGCACGGGCTCAATGTTCGCATTTGAACAATATCAATTTGTACCCGATATTTTATGTCTCAGTAAAAGTTTAGGTGGCGGTATGCCTTTAGGTGCATTTATTTCCTCCACCTCTATCATGCAATCGTTGGCGCACGAACCTATGTTAGGCCACATTACCACTTTTGGCGGGCATCCAGTATGCTGTGCGGCAGGTTTGGCCGCCCTCAATTATTTAATTGACAACAAGGTGGTGGAAACTGTGGCAAACAAGGAGGAATTATTCAGAAAAAAACTAATACATTCGCACATCAAAGAAATTCGGGGTAGGGGATTGATGCTTGCACTGCAGTTCGACTCTTTTGATACAAACAAAAGAATCATCGACTGCTGTATTAAAAATGGGTTGATTAGTGATTGGTTTTTGTTTTGTGACAATGCCATGAGATTGGCTCCTCCACTCATAATTTCTAATGATGAAATAGAGGAAGCTTGTAATATTATTTTAAAGAGTATTGACGAAATAATCCATCAATAAGGATGAAAAAAAATCAGTTTGCCACCATCATTTTAATGCTATTTGGCTGTACAATTGGGGCGCAGCCGTATATCGATTTTGCCTCTATAAGTGGCCAACAACTGAATACCCAATACAGTGGAAGTGAAGAGTTGAATACCACTACCAACTATTTTGCGGGCTTGCTTATTCCTTTCAAAATCAATTCTAAAAGTACCATCATTGCGCGTTTAAATTACGAGCAACTTTCTACTTTCAACGGGAAACAACCACAAGCCCCCATCAATTTGTACACCTACTCGGCAACAATTGGTTATCAGCATTATTTCAGTGAGCAATTCTCAGCTTTATTGCTGCTCACACCCAAGGCATCCACTGATTTTAAAGATGCGTTTAATGATAAGTATGATTTGCAATATGGTGGTTCTATGCTATTGCAGTATAAGATTTCGAAAACATTACGAGTAAAAGCCGGCTTGTACTACAACAAAGAACCCTTCGGCAACTTCTTTGTACCGCTGTTTGGTGTCGATTGGCAAATCAGTAACAGATGGATGTTATACGGAACATTCCCCTTCTTCAACCGACTCGAGTATAAAATAAATGATCGCTTGTATAGCGGTATCGGTGCTCGTATTTTTGGCAGAAGCTATCGTTTGAATAGTTATTGGAACCGCGACTACGTGTGGAATCAAGAAAATCAGTTGAAATACTTCCTCGACTTTTATATGACCAAAAAATTAGTCAGCTTTATTGAAATTGGTCGCTCTATCGGCTTCGGACCAAAGCAAATAGTATCTAATCAATCAAGAGACAATGTAGTGCTTAACAACCCTTTATACCGCCCGCTTGAACAAGGATTTTTCATTCATGCGGGAGTTGCGTTCAGATTGAGAACAGGATTGTAATTCCCACAGGAAATTAATGACCTTTCGCTACTTATTGATGAAGTGCCTTTAAAGCTTTCTTGCACATCTCATCATCGCTATTTTTCACCAAATACCAAGCTTCCTGATTGAATAAACTTTTGGCAACATAAGCTTTCAGTAAGTTGTTGATGCTCTCTAATCCCTGATCAGAAACGGGCTGTTGTTTCACCTTGTTTTTCGCGGCATACTGTTTCAACTCGTTAAATATTTTAGCATCAACAACAAATTGCTTATTGAAAGCCGCAGCATTCGCATACTTCAATGAAGCCCTTTTTTTATTGACATACTCCAGAGCAAAATCATTGATGATATTGTTGTACACAAGTTCAGATACATATCTGCTCACCTTGCCGGTATCAATGGGTATAAAATAGTCGGGCATAATGCCTCCTCCTCCATACACAATTTTTCCCCCGGGGGTTTTGTATTTTAATTTCTTATTTATTTTCACACTATCGGCATGCAGCAACTCACCGGAAGTATAACGCGCAGCTTCTTCATGATAATAATCTTCGGTACGGCCATTGGTGTATGGCTTTTGAATACATCTTCCGGTTGGTGTGTAATATCTTGCAATGGTGAGTCGTATGGCCGAGCCGTCAATAAATTCTTTTTGCTCTTGCACCAATCCCTTACCAAACGACCTTCTACCTACAATAATTCCTCGATCATTGTCTTGCACGGCACCGGCAACTATTTCACTTGCAGATGCAGAGTTTTCGTCAATCAAT
>JBILUU010000039.1:0-12032 GCA_044370815.1 Bacteroidia bacterium | reverse complement strand
GTGTTTTCAATCCATTGAACCAATGGATTGAATTACAGCTGTTTTAGCGATTCCGCATTTTCTAATGCGGAATTTGGGTTTAATCGGCATTTACCAATGTAAGATTTATAAATTATGGCAATAAAAAACAAATCACATTGGTATTAGTTATAACTTTGTCACGCAATTTTCTATGTTTATGATGCAAGTAAGGTCAATGACAGGCTTTGGAAAAGCCAAAATCAATGTAAAAGAAAAGCAGATTGTAGCCGAAGTGAAATCGGTTAACAGTAAGCAATTAGACCTTGGGCTGCGACTTCCCCCATCGCTGCGCGACAAGGATATAGAACTCAGAAACTTGATTGCTGAAGTTGCTGAAAGGGGAAAGGTTGATGTGCAAATTTATTTTGATGGTGAAAGTAGTGATAGAAAAATGATTCTTAATCGTGCGCTTGCCGCTAATTATTACCAAGAGTTAATTACTTTTTCGCGAGAGCTGAAATCAACTGAGCAAGGTTTGCTTCAAATGGTGATGAATCTTCCTGATGTGTTTAAACAACAAATTGCTGAGGTTAGTGAAGATGAAATGAAAAAAATTAAACAGCTCATTCAACAAGCTTTAACGCAATTCAATAACTTCAGAAAGGCGGAAGGAGCAACACTGGCAAAGGATTTAGAAAAACGTATTCAAACTATTTTAACGTTACTGAAAAAGGTTGAACAAGCTGATTTAAAAAGACTCAAGAATATCAAAGAACGCATCAAAAAAGGTCTGCAAGATGCAATCGGAAAAGAAAAAATAAATCAAAATAGATTTGAAGAAGAGCTGATTTATTATGTCGAAAAAATTGACATCACCGAAGAAAAGGTGCGGCTTAAAACACATTGTAATTATTTCTTAGCCACGCTTAATGAAAAGTCATCAGGAAGGAAGCTTGGGTTTATTTCTCAAGAAATTGGGCGTGAAATGAACACTATAGGATCGAAAGCCAACGATGCAGTGATGCAAAAAGCAGTGGTGCAAATGAAAGACGAACTCGAGAAAATTAAAGAACAGTTAATGAATGTTTTATGAGTGAGAAATATCCTCCAACCGGTAAACTAATTATCTTTTCAGCTCCTTCAGGTGCAGGAAAAACTACTATTGTGCATCATATACTTTCTAAATTCAAAGAGATAGAATTTTCAGTATCGGCATGCAGCCGCAAAAAGAGGGCAGGGGAGAAAGATGGGAAGGATTATTACTTCATTGGAGTAAATAACTTTAAACAAAAAATTAAGCAGAATGCTTTTGTTGAGTGGGAAGAAGTGTATGAAAATCATTTTTACGGTACGCTTAGAAGTGAGATTGAAAGAATTTGGGCAAAAGGCCATCACGTAATTTTTGATGTGGATGTTGTGGGTGGTTTAAACCTAAAAAAAATATATGCCGACAAAGCGCTTTCTATTTTTGTAAAGGCACCTTCTATCCAAGATTTAGAAAATAGATTAAAGTTACGGGATACTGAAACGCCCGAAAGTATTGCTCGCAGGATGGCTAAGGCCGAAAAGGAAATGGCATTTGCAGAAGAGTTTGATTATGTGTTGTTGAATGATGATATGCAACAAGCACTCTCTGATGCCGAAAGGTTGGTAGCCGATTTTATTTTCGGCTAATTATGTCAGTGTTCAGCTCAGTTACTTGAATCAAAATTATGTAGAAATTGGTTTCATACGGTAGCTAATTCTTTCCTGAGTGATTTGAAACTCACAATACGCAAAAATAGCGCATAGCATGCAAAGGCCGCAATACAAACTATGAAAGAAACAATTAAATCCTGTACATATATTTTACAGAAAAGGGTTGTAAGCGTGCTCAGTATTGCAAATATCAATAGTGAACCAAGATAACGATAGTTTGTTTTGAATTTAAAAATATGCTGAGCAAAATAAACTTGTAACAATGCTGTAAGTCCTTGTGTAATTAAACTGCTTAGAGCACTTCCCATGGCCTTGTAATGAGGAATTAGTATGATATTCAACAGTAGGTTTAGTAACATGCCACCTGCAGCCATTGAATTGAGCATTTTTAAATTTCCGTTGGCAGTAAGTAAGGTGCCAAACACATAGGTAGTAGCAACAAATACAAAACAACACATCAATAGCGATAATACCGATGCAGATTCAGTTACATGATGATGATAAAGCAATTGCATGATTTCGGTATTGAAATACATTGAGAACAAAGCTGCCGATATCGATAGCACAAACAATAGTGAGAACGATAATCTTACAAGTTCTTCCACCTTGTGTTGCATTTTGATCATCCTCGCAAACATGGGAAGCAGCAATCCAGCAAACAAGTAGGCAATCATATTGGAGGCATCAAGCAAGCGATAGGCAGAGGCATAGATGGATGATTGTTCCTTTCCATCTGGCAACATCCGTTCAAGCATCACTGCATCAATACGATTGTAAAAGGTCATTAACAAAACCAATATGGCGTATGGATAGCTTTTCTTTAAAATCATGATAAAAAAGGTAGCATTCCATTTCAAACGTTTAAGTCGGGCCTTATCGATTACAATAAACAAGGTGATTAACGCACTTATAATGTAAGCAATGGTTTGACTGTAGATGTACCATTCAATTTTAAAAGGGTGCTGCTCGTTGGTAATACCACCCCAAAGCAATAGGGCACATATTCCTATCATCATTAATCGGTCGAGTACGGATATGATACTATCGGTTTTAAATAGATGAAGCCCGGCCAAATTACTTCGAAGGTACAAGATAAATGATGCCAAAAATTGATTGCATGACATCATGAATAGCAGTTTCAATTGATAGCTGTTGTATCCAATGATGTAGCCGGTAATGATGGTTACCAACAAATAAACGAAAGCCAACATTACCCGTAAAATGATTATTCCCGAGAGGTGCTTATTGAGTAAATGATTGTTTTGCGCAATATTTTTGTTGTTGAAGTTGGTGATACCAAAATCGAGTAAAATATTGAACAAAAAAGAGAAATTAAATAATGCATAAAACAATCCATAGTCGGCTGGGGAAACTGCGTTTTGCACGGCTCTGTCTATGCCTAAAATCCAAAATGGCTTAATCAGCAAATTAAGTAACAGCAGTAAAGCCAAATTGGTAATAAATTTCCTTTGCATGCTAATAGATAGCGTATTGCTTAAATAACTCCATTGGCGGATGAATATTGCCTCAATAACAAATATCTGATTGATACAAGAGGCAGTGTAGGTGTTTAATGAATGCCTTTAGCAGCCAGGTATCTTTCTGCATCAAGTGCAGCCATGCAGCCACTTCCTGCAGCGGTAACCGCTTGTCTGTATATATGGTCTTGCACATCTCCACAAGCAAATACGCCCTCTACATTGGTGCGCGATGATCCTGGAACCGTAATAATATAGCCATTGGCATCCATTTCAAGGTATGGTTTAAATACTTGAGAATTTGGTTCGTGCCCTATTGCCACAAAAAATCCGGTAACATCCAATGTTTTTTCTTGGTTGGTGCTACTGTCTAAAACACGCACACCACTCACTGTTTGATCACCAACAATTTCTAGTGTAGTGTGATTGTATAATATTTCAATATTGGGTGTATTAGACACTCTGTGTTGCATGGCCTTGGAAGCGCGCATTTGATCCTTCCTTACCAACATATATACTTTTCTGCAGAGCTTTGCAAGGTAAGAAGCTTCTTCTGCCGCAGTATCACCGGCACCAACAATGGCCACATCTTGACCTTTAAAGAAAAAACCGTCACAAACCGCACAAGCAGAAACACCAAAACCATTGAATTTTTGCTCAGATGGCAATCCTAACCACTTGGCAGATGCTCCGGTAGCAATGATTATGGCATTGGCCTCCACATGATGTTTTTCATCTACAACAACCTTATATGGTTGGGCGCTGAAATCAACAGAGGTAACCATACCCCATCTAATATCAGTGCCAAAGCGTTCAGCTTGTTTTTTAAAATCCTCCATCATTTCGGGTCCTTGAGTGCCTTTCGGATAACCGGGATAATTTTCAACCTCCGTTGTAATGGTTAGCTGACCGCCAGGTTGCAGTCCTTGATACATCACAGGTTTCATATCTGCTCTAGCAGCATAGATGGCAGCAGTGTATCCTGCAGGTCCTGAGCCAATGATCAAACAATTTACTTTTTCGGTTGAAGCGCTTTCCATAGTTATCATATTTTGGTGCAAATATAATAATCCCCACAGGATTAATGGAAATTAGAAAATGTTGATGATGTAATCACCAATATAAACCTATTTTAATGGTACAATTGTAGCAATTGTAAACGTAACATGCTGTTAGATTTGAAAGAAAATTAACTTTTTAGAAATTAGAAATGCTAGGCCGGGAAGTCTACAAAATTTCGCTCTGTTTCATAGAGTCTGATGCCTAAATCAAACTTTCTGTCAATTTTTACACGCAAGATATCAAATATCACTTTGGCAATATTTTCGGCAGTTGGATTAAGGTTTTTAAACTCTTCAGTATCTAGGTTGAGGTTGCGGTGATCAAATTTTTCCTCTACATGTTCTTTGATTAAATCTGCTAAAACTTTCATATCGATGACATAGCCCGAAATGGGATCAATTTCACCCGTAACTTTTACAATAAGCTCGTAGTTGTGCCCATGATAGTTGGGCCGATTACATTTGCCAAAAATTCTTTCGTTTTCGGCTGCACTTAACTGCGGATTGTGCAAGCGATGCGCGCTATTGAAGTGAGTCTTTCTATAAACTGCGGTTTTCATGGTACTTTAACAATCAATTTTGGCAATTGTTTATGGCTTAAGGAATCCTTTGTGAATAAGCAATTCAGCAATTTGAACAGCATTTGTAGCTGCGCCTTTGCGCAAATTGTCGGCAACTATCCACATATTGATTCCATTTTCAACGCTTTCATCTCTGCGAATTCTTCCTACAAAAACTTCATCTCTATGATGAGCGGTGAGTGGCATTGGATATAGTTTCTCATTGGGTTTGTCGGTTACAATCACACCCTTTGTTGCTTGCAGCAAGTTAATGATTTGAGCTAATTCAAATGATTTTTTAAATTCAATATTAACACTTTCGCTGTGTCCGCCCATCACAGGAATTCTTATTGCTGTAGCAGTAATTTTCAACTCATCATCATTCAATATTTTTTTTGTTTCGAGCACCATTTTCATTTCTTCTTTGGTGTAGTTATTCTCTAAAAAAACATCTATTTGAGGTATTACATTTAAATCGATTTGATAAGGATATGCCGGATCGGAAGCAATTTTTCCAGCTCTTTCTTCCATCAATTGTGTTACTGCTTTTGAACCGGTACCAGTTACTGATTGATAGGTAGATACCACAATTCTTTTGATATGATAAGCAAGATGCAGCTGGTAAAGTGCCATCACCATTTGTATGGTGCTACAATTAGGATTGGCAATAATTTTATCTTGAATGGTAATTACATGCCCGTTTACCTCGGGGACAACCAACTTGATATGTTCATGCATGCGCCAAGCTGATGAGTTATCTACTACTACTGTGCCTACAGCAGCAAACTGCTCTGCATAATTGAGTGATACACTGCCACCAGCCGAAAACAAGGCAAGTTGAGGTGTAGCTTGAATGGCAGTATCCATAGTTACTACGGGATAGTTCTTTCCTTTAAACAAAATATTAATTCCGGTACTTCTTTCGGATGCCACTGGAATCAATTCGGTAACAGGAAAATTTCTTTCCTCCAAAACCTTTATCATCATGCTGCCAACCAAACCGGTGGCACCTACAACAGCTACTTTCATAACTACTACGAGGTTATAACTTTATTTTTTTCTTCTTGTTTCTCTACATATCTCACCCACCAAGTAAACATCAAAAACATGAAAATATAAATGATGGTGTTGAATACATACTTGTGATTGAAATCTACCCAATCGTTATTGATGTTTGAGATGATGGCTAAGATAACAATACGTAAAATGTTAATGGTATGTATGCCCAATAATCCTATCGGGATAAACCACAACTTAGATTTCCATGAACCTTGATAGCTGATGATTAAACCTGCAAATCCAAACAGTAATCCAAATCCCACACAAGCAGGTCCAACCTCAACACCAGCCGAACCTTCAATAATAATAACGGCATTGTACTGAATGAGTTTGTAATCAAGCGCACGCAAAATACCTGCACTCATATATACAATGTTATCTCTGATAGCCGATTTCATTCCATTCCAAACACTATGGAAAGGATCGTTGTGCATTTGAAACCAATTGAGTAATTCCCATATGACATAAACCGCAGCTGCTTTGATGATAAATAAAATCATCGGGTTTTTTAGCTGCTCCCGCAGGGAGGTTGTTTGAGTAGAATGAGTCATTATACTTGTTCGGCAATTACAGTTTGTACTTCGGGCAACAACCTTTTAAGTAATCCTTCGATGCCTGCTTTAAGCGTCATGGTGCTTGACGGGCAGCCGCTGCAAGAACCTTGCATAATGACAGTTACCACACCATTTTCAAAAGACTTTAAACTGATGGCACCACCATCACTTTCAACAGCTGGTTTGATATATTCCTCCAAAATAGAAGCAATTTTAGTTTCTATTTCCGAAAATGGTTTAGCGCTTGCATCAGCATTGATATTTGCTCTACCATCTGTATGCACCACAGGTGGCGCTGCCTTGCTGAATATTGGTTTCCCACTTTCTAGGTAAACCTTTAAAAAATCGCGCACGGGGCTCATTACCTCTGTCCACTCCACCGCATCTGACTTAGTAATGGTAATGAAGTTGGAGGCAATAAATACGCTTTGAACAAATGGGAAGTTGAATAGCTCAGTGGCAATAGGACTGCTTTTTGCCATTGTAGCATCAGTAAAAACAATAGCGGGAGCAGGGTTCAGTGCAATATTGGCAACAAATTTAATACTAGAAGGATTAGGGGTGCTTTCAGCGTATATGATAATCGCTTTTTTTTCTGTTGAGGTTTCCATAGTATGCTTTAAGCGGTAAAGTTAAGCTAAAAGTCAGATTTTTTTATGCCTCATAAAAAATATTTCACTCGATCATCAAATGAAAAAAAGCGGCCCATCATTCGACAGGCCGCTTTTTAGACAAATATTATTCAATTATTTTTTTACAATTTTCTTAGTGATCGTGTCCTTTCCAGTATTCAATACCACCATGTAAACCCCCACAGCAGTATTTTCAATTGGTAATCTCACCCTTCCGTTCTTACCTTCAAACTGCAATGTTTCAGTTACTTCCTGTCCAAGGGCATTGGTCAATCTGATCGTTACAGTAGTGATGTCTGCAAAACGGAACACCGCATAAAATTCATCATTAACTTGTTGCACATCCATCAACCTGTCGGTAACTTGCACATTTTTAACCGTAAGCACCTTGCTTTCAGTTTGAGCGCAAGCACCTTTTGTATTGGTCAATGTTACAGTATATTCACCTTCATTTTGGTATTGATAAGCAATACTGTTTTCACCTTCTATCATATTTCCATCGCCAAGGTTCCAAGAAAGGTTATTGCCTTTGTCTTGCGAAGTAGTCAACAATACTTTTTCATTAACTTCCAACACTTGCTTGCTTACCTCAAACTTGGCAGCAATAGAAGCAGCTGGAAGTATCTCAATCATTTGAGTAAAATCACCACATATGGAAGTTGAAGGAGAAACAAGTAAGTAGTTACCACTTGCAAGTTGTGTAAATGTAAAGTTACTGTTGCTAGCCACAATAGCTTCTTGAACAAAGTTACCTGACAAATCTTTTAATATTACTTTACGAGCCGAAACAGCATTGTTTTCCACCATTACCGAACCATCATTAATATTGCTGCAAGTAATGTCGGTTGATTTGTAAGTAACCGGAGTAGTAATGTGAATCAAGAAACGAGGAGATTTAAAACCGGCATCCTCGGTAAAATAGTACACCCCATCCTTACTAAGTAAAGATTTATTTCCATTTTTTAAATCCTCGATCACGAAACAAGTACCTAATGGAAATTTATTCATTCCACTCCAACTGATGTGATACATGCCAGAAGACCCCACAGTAACCCTCACAGGCACTTTCATGCTATCGCCACCAAAAGGTAAGCTGTTGATAGAAAGATCTTTGTTTGCAGCAATACTGCTGATGGTTGGATTTGTAGAATTACTATTGAAGAATTTGAAAGCATCATAATTACCATCAAAAGCTTTCGTAGCATTGCTATTTAAATGAATCACCATTTCATCCGTTTTGTCATCGCTATGAATTTTTAATCTCAATGTATTGGCAGGGTCTTCATCTTTAATCAACACAGCATTTGCAGATGATTTAGCATTTTCAGAGATATTCAAAACCGGAGAGGTACCATTGCTTTGTATATAAAACCCTTGTGAAGAAGCAATATGTCTTGTAGCCCCATTCACACCAATACCACCCACAAAGCTTGCATATTGGGTATTGTCGGCCTGATACATGTAAATGGCATTGTTCACATTAGTTTTAGTCCAAGCTGTAGATAACCAGTCAATAGTACTTGGATACGGATTGGCAATCAAATTAAATCCATCGTTAAGCGGATCCCCACTGTTGGTGTAAGAAGGATTAAAGTTAAAGTTGCCTACAGTAGGTTGTCCGGTAACATCAATAGTGATATCTGCTGTACTCACCGTATTTGTACCAAGGTAAACCCAGTATCCCTTTCCAACATTAACACTATTAGTTACATTGTTAGCAGGAATGTAGGAACCATTTGCATCATACAACCCTGGAGTAGATTCGTTGTAAGTCCAGATAGATATAAACCCACCGGCATTGTTAGTAGCACCGGTGAATCCAGAAGTCATAAAATCATCCTGCCATTGAGCAATGGTAACCCCTTGAACAGGTGCACCAAGATGCGCCCATCCAGTGTTAGGACCAGGAGCAAAACGCTGCATAGTAATGTTACCCACAAAGTTGGCAGTAGCAGCAACAGGAGCTATACGTGCAGTGTTAGCAGCATTAGACACAAGGGTAAATGTACTTGCCGAGTTAGTAAAAGTCCCATTCAACAAATTAAGTTCATTGATGAGATTAGCATCCACATCAAGCGATAAACCGGCAGTGTTGTTAAGAGTAATATTGTAGAAAGAGGTTACAGAACTTCCTGCAATATTATGCTGCTGATTGTTACCACCACAAGTCAAGAAACTCACGGTAGAGTTGCCAGCATTGAATGTTCCGTTGTTAATGAAATCGTTATGAACATCCAAACTGCCACCTGCTCCAATAGTTAGTGTTGCGCCTGAGTTAATTACCACATTGTATACAGATGCTGCACTTGCTATCTCGGGTTGATTAGGTGTACCTGAATTGATTATGGCAACAGTACTTCCGTTTGGCAATCCGTTGGTCCAATTTGTAGGCGTGTTCCAACTGTTTGTATTTCCTATCCATGTGGTTGATGGTACACTCAAACTCAGTACTGCTACATTAGATAAAGCTAATGAAGAAGTAACACAGCTTAAACTCGATGTAAGCTGGCAAGTTACCAAACTGCCATCAATTGGATTAGTTGGTGTAAAGGTACTTGAAGTAGCGCCCGAAACGGCAATGCTATTTATAAACCATTGGTATGTAGGTGTGGCACCTCCATCAGTAATAGAAGAACTAAAGCTGATACCCGTTAAACACAATGTGCCACTATTTTGAGTAATGTTTATGGTTGGTGTAACTATAGGGTTTACAGTCATTGTTATTGGCGTACTAGTGGCTGTTGGGGGATTTCCACAATTTGAGTTGGCAGTAAGCACACAACGAATTAAATCTCCGTTCACAAAGTCTGTTCCGGCTACAGCGGTATAAGTACTGTTGGTTGCTCCTGTAATATTGCTGCCATTTTTAGTCCATTGATAGGCAGGTACAGTTCCTCCATTTGTTGGGGTTGCTGTAAATGTAACAGAATTACCAATGCAAGTTGGATTGTTTCCGGTTGTAATTGCTACTGCAACACTTGGTGTGGCAAAGTTAAGTGTTACATTGTAATAATTGCTTTGATTACATTCAATGATTTCACGGTTTGCATCTGAAATAGCACTATTGAAAACAAGCACTTCAGGGATAGCACCATTTAAGTTACGTGTACCGCTGTTAGCCCAACCTCCAATGGCAAAAATATTGGTATTACCAAATGCTCCGGTTCTTGCAGCGTTACCAAAAAGCAATCCATCTCTGTATCCTTTTAGGGAAGTAGCATCAACCACCATGCTTGCAATGCGCATGGTACTGTTGCCTGTGGTAATTAAATCATTAACCCCTGCTCCTGTTCCCGATGCTCCAATGTATCCCATAGTAAGTGGTCTATTAGGGAGGTCAGGTCTGTCTTGAAAAACAAATCCTTGGTTGCTCGAGTGGTTATTGTCAATCAATACCTGTATATTACCTATAGTATTTCCTGTTGTGGTCCAATTAGCAACAACATTGGCAGAAAATCCGGTAAATCCTGTTGTTGGGAATGAAGTTGTTTGCAAATAATCGTTACTTCCGTCAAATATAATGGCCGGCTTGCCATTTCTTGTGTTTAACACACCGGCAGTAACTATTCTTGGCTGTCTTGTAACATTTGTTGCGGTAACATTTCTACCATTACCGCTTTGGTCGTACCATATCGATACAAAACCATCACTGCTTCCCACAAAGGCCAACAATGCAGCTTGATCAAGTTCACCGGCAGCTGTAAATCCAATATTTAAAGTGGCATTATCACTGCTTCTCCTAACCTGCATGGCATTACCAATGTAGGTACTGGTGAGTCTTCTAACCGAGAAGGCACTAACTGCGTTAAGTGTTGTACCTAATAATGCACATGATTCAGTAATTGTAATAGCATTGCTGCTGATTGTTGGTGTTAAACTACAAACTCCAATCACACTAATTACACATCTAATTTGGTCATTGTTGAGTATGTTTGTTCCAACTACACCAGTATATACCGATGAAGTTGCTCCGCCAATATTATTGCCATTACGTGTCCACTGATAAGTGATATTGCTACCACTGTTTATTGGCGTTGCTGCAAAAGTAATGCTAGTGCCCGGGCATGAAGGATTGGTTCCGGCCGTAATAGCTATTGTTACGGTTGGAGGAGGATTATTGTTTGCCTTATAAGTGATCGTGTTGGAAGTATAAGCAGCACTAGCGCAGCCTAATAGGTCAGGCGTAACCACACAGGTTACTACATCATTATTTAATAAGCCTGAATTGCTGTAAGTACTGTTATTGGTGCCAACATTAACACCATTCACTTTCCATTGGTAAGTAGGATTGGTTCCTACATTAAGAGCATTGGTGGTAAAGGTGCCGGCATTTCTATTGCCAATAATAGCGTTTGAAACAGTTCCATTTACTGAATTGATAGAAATATCGGCAAGTAAAGGTAGGGTAGGAGTTACCGTGCTAGTATAGAATAACACACCATTTCTGAAGTATCTTACAACGTTAAAATCTACCGCAATTCTAAAGGTGGTATTAGCGGTATAAGCCCCAAATGTTCCTCTGCCTGTGCCCGATTCGTAAACTTCCACTAGTCCATCATTTCTTAAATAAATGGCAAATTGTATCGTGTTAAAGTTTGAATTGGTATTCGATGAGCTTAAACCAATCATTCTTAAAGTATTTGTTTCAGTGGCAGTAAATTCAAGATAGCCATTATTGCTTACCGTATTCCATGAAGCCGCTCCGCCATTCCATGTTCCAGCTGATTGTATTTTAACTAAGCTGTTGCCGCTTCCAGTGATGTTTACATTTGATAAATCACTTATTTTCCAGCGCACTTGCTCTTCTGCATAATTACAAGTTCCGCTTGATGTAGTTCCAAGTGCATATACTTCAATATTGGTTGGTGCTGCAATCGTTTTGTTGGTAATGCTGTTGGAGTTATATACTGTAGTGGTACATCCACCTAAATCTGGAGTGAGTGTACAAGTAATTACATCGTTGTTTGCAAGCGCTGTGTTGGTATAGGTAGGGCTATTGGTTCCCACATTATTACCGTTGAGTTTCCAC
>JBILUU010000356.1:0-3313 GCA_044370815.1 Bacteroidia bacterium | reverse complement strand
ATATAACGCACTAGTGATTTTATGAGGGCAATCCCGCTTAGCAGGTGTTTTCAATCCATTGAACCAATGGATTGAATTACAGCTGTTTTAGCGATTCCGCATTTTCTAATGCGGAATTTGGGATAAATATGCAATGGTTAATGCCAATACTAATTGAAAATAGTACAATGAGGCAATGCCGAAATTGGACTATATTGAAAGTGCAATCGGTATTATACCAATGTGATTTATAAATTGCACCTAAAATTTACATCGGTAAAAACAAATATGCTATGTTGTTTCTGCAGTAGCCTGATTGACTTTCTCAGCATTGCGGATGGCCACTTCTTGTGCCACACGCTGCGCCATTTCCCTAAATACCTTTGACAATACAGTATTTTCTTGAAGTGCAGCCGGACGGCCCGCATCACCCGCTTCCCTGATTCCTTGCACCAACGGAATTTCTGCTAACAAAGGCACTTGTAACCTTTCGGCAAGACTCTTTGCACCGTCTTTACCAAAAATAAAATACTTGTTATCTGGCAGCTCTTCAGGTGTAAAGTAGGCCATATTTTCGATAATGCCTAGTACCGGAACATTGATATTAGGCATCTTAAACATACTTACAGCCTTTTGTGCATCGGCAAGCGCTACTTGCTGTGGAGTACTTACAACAACAGCGCCTGTAAGCGGCACGCTCTGTACCAAACTTAAATGAATATCACCCGTTCCGGGAGGCAAATCGATAAGCATATAATCGAGCTCACCCCAATCAGCATCGGCAAACATTTGGTTGAGTGCCTTGCTTGCCATTGGACCTCGCCACACAATGGCCTGTGAGGTATCGGCAAAAAAACCTATTGACAGTAATTTTACGTGATAGGATTCAACCGGTATGATATAGTTTTTACCATCCTTATTTTTAATCATTGGTTTCTCGTCCATCACATCAAACATGATTGGTACCGAAGGACCGTAAATATCAGCATCAACAAGCCCTACACGTGCTCCGTTTAATGCCAAAGCAACAGCAAGATTGGAGGCAACAGTACTCTTTCCTACACCACCTTTTCCGGAGGCAACAGCGATAATATTTTTAACTCCTGGTAATAAAGGTGCTGATGCGTTTCTGCGTGAAGTAACATCGGCAGTCATATGCACATCAACCTCGGCCTGCTTATCTACAAAATGTATGATGGCGTTTACACAGGCCTTGTGTATCATATCTTTCATAGGACACGCGGGTGTGGTAAGCACAACGGTAAAATTTACTTTATTACCGTCAATTTTAACATCGCGCACCATGCCTAGCGTAACAATATCTTTCTTTAAATCAGGATCATCAACATTTCGTAAGGCGTCAAGAACTTTTTCGGTTGTAATCATAGTTGTTTAAATAATTGAATTCATTTGGCTCATTACATTTTCACTGATTGCTTCTCAATGATTTGCTCTAACGTATTGATAACAAGTGCGTGGTAATTTGGTTTAGCTTTGGCATAAATCAATTTTGCTTTTGCCAACCCTTCGGGTGTTTTAGCCAACTCGGTATATAATGGCTTTACAAATTTTCTTCTGCCTGTGTGCATCAAAAAATACTCTAAGGTTTCATCTGCTTTATTATAATTGCTTGCAATACACTTGCGTAGCCACTTGCATAAAATTTCTGCATTACCACTATCGGTAAACCCATAGGCCGTGTCAAGGTCCGACATCTGGGCGGCTGTAAGGTTAGTCGGGAGCATATCCAAAAAGTGTAACCATTCATTGGTAGAAACATGCTGTAATTGTAAATCTGCTGCTTTGGTACCATCTAAAAACATACCCGCTTTGGCTTCAATCGCTTTGAATTTAGCCGATTGAATCTTAGGACAATTGGCCGGAATACCCGCTTTATAAACCCATTCATCAATGCCAATTTTTTGTGCATATGCTTTGTCTTTGTTCAACAAATTAATTTTGAGATAATGAATGAAGGTTTCGGTAGTCATACTTTTAAAGGCGTGATCATCAAAGTAGGCCGTTAAAAATTTATCAAAATCTTTTCTGCCAACTGTTTCTTCTATCAATCTTAAAAATAGGTAACCTTTCTCATAGGCCACGTCAGTCATGGCATCATCCGGATCACGATTTTCCAAACTCAACTTTAATCGGGTATCATCAGGTGCATTTTTTAAATCCTCCATCGTTTCTTTTAAGTCTTGCATCCCAAGCACAGCTTGCATATCAGCAAAATCTTTACCTCTTAGCGCTTCCACTATGCGTCTTTCGATATACACCGTAAAGCCCTCATTCAACCAAAAATCGGCCCAAGTTGCATTGGTTACTAAATTACCGCTCCAAGAATGCGCCAATTCGTGTGCAACAACTGCCGTGAGTGATTTATCGCCCACCACCAAGGTAGGTGTTAGGAAAGTTAATTTTGGATTTTCCATACCACCAAAAGGGAATGAAGGAGGTAAAACGATAACATCAAATCGCCCCCAACGATAAGGACCATACAAAGATTCAGCCGCTTTAATCATATCATCCATTTCAGAAAATTCAACCACTGCCTTGTGCACCATGGCGGGCTCGGCATACACACCTGTTCGTTTACCGGTAGCCAAGAACTCGATATTACCCACAGCCAGCGCCATCAAATAAGCAGGAATCTTTTCTTTCATTTCGAAATGATACTGCCCTGTCTCATTTTTTTTCTGTGGATTTTCGGCACTCATCAGCGCAAGCATGTGCTTAGGAACTGTTACATCTGCGCTGTAGGTAAAACGCACACTCGGATTATCCTGACAAGGAACCCAACTTCTTGCCAAATTAGCTTCAGATTGTGTAAATAAAAAGGGATAATCTTTTCCGGCTGTTTGGGCAGGATTAAGCCATTGCAATGCAACACTTTGAGCAGTTGTGCGGTAGGCAATGTGTACCATTTTTGTAGTTTGCTTTACAGGAACACCCAAGGGCTTTCCTTTAAACATTACCTCACTACCCAAGAAGTATTTAACCTGATCGGAGGCGCTGTCTAGCCTAACCGATTGTATGTCAATACCTCTTGTATCTAACCAAAGCGTATCGGCAGGCTTGTTATGCTGCAACGATAAACTAGCCACCCCCTGTAAATTGGTGCTATCGAAGTTTACCTTGAGGTTCAAATGAATATGCGAAACACTTATGTAACGTGGGTTTGAGAAAGAATGAGTATCGTTCACTTCCTCTTCAACATAATGTTCTTCGCTTTTATTTGAATCGCAAGAAGCCCACAAAAGCGTCACAGCGATGATTAAATAACGTTTAAATAATTGCATTGTAAGTATGTTTTTTTTCGATTTAAAGAATA
>JBILUU010000355.1:0-3315 GCA_044370815.1 Bacteroidia bacterium | reverse complement strand
TATTTGATAAATATTCCTGAAGAATAGTGTCGATATTGTTAGTTATTTTATTTACAGCAACTAAGTGAAAATTACTTAAATGCAAGTAATAATTGGCACTGTCTTCATTCGCCCGCATTATACTTGTGGTGTTTATAGAATCAATGCTATTGTAATAAAATGAATAATCATTCCATTGGGCCTTTAAATTACTATTAACACCGAGAATAAGTAAAATTGTTATACTAATATTTGCTTTCATTCCATAAAGTTTATTATACAAAGCTAAGCTAAAATCATCAACAAAAAATATTCTCATTACACCAATTATTATATAAATTTGCTTCACCAAAAAAAGACTGTTACGTTTATGATGCAATACCCTGGTGCCCTTACTTCTAAGCTTCCTACTGTAGGCACAACTATTTTTACCACAATGAGTCGCATGGCTGCTGAACACAACGCTGTAAATTTGTCTCAAGGCTTCCCCGACTTCCCTGTTTCTGCCGATTTGATGAATTTGGTGAGTAAGTATATGAAACAAGGTTTTAATCAATATGCCCCTATGGCAGGCGTGATGAAATTAAGAGAAGCCATTGCTGAAAAAACATTTAATCTATACTCGGCACAATACGACCCTGAGCATGAAATTACTGTTACAGCAGGCGCCACACAAGCCATATACACCGCCATCTCGGCCATTGTTAAGGAAGGCGATGAAGTTATTATTTTCGAGCCTGCCTACGACTGTTATGTACCTGCTATTGAACTCAACGGTGGAAAAGCTATTTTTGCTCAACTGAAATTTCCGGACTATACCATCAATTGGGATGAAGTAAAAAAGTTGATCAAGCAAAAAACAAAAATGATCATCATCAACTCACCAAACAATCCCACCGGAAGTATCCTTACGGCAAACGATTTAATGAAGTTGGAGAAGCTTACAAAGAATACCGACATTGTTATTCTAAGTGATGAAGTTTATGAGCATATTATTTTTGAAGACTACGAGCATCAGAGCGTAGCAAGATTCCCAAAACTAGCCGAACGCAGTTTCATTGTTTCTTCATTTGGTAAAACTTATCATACCACCGGCTGGAAATTGGGCTATTGCTTGGCACCAAAAAACTTAATGAATGAGTTCAGAAAAGTGCATCAATTTTTAATATTTGCCGCCAATCATCCTATACAATTGGCTTATGCCGATTTTATGCAAAGGCCCGAAGAATACAATCATTTGAGCGCATTTTATGCTGAAAAGCGCAACTACTTTAAATCACTTTTAAGCAACTCTAAATTTAATTTGCTCAATTGCTCAGGCACTTACTTTCAACTATTGAAATATGATGCCATCAGCAATGAATCGGACGTAAAATTTGCAGAAATACTAACCAAAGAGCATGGGGTAGCGGGAATTCCTGTTTCGGTATTTTACCACAAGCCGCAAGACAATAAAGTACTTCGCTTTTGTTTTGCTAAAGAAAACAGTACCCTCGAAAAAGCAGCCGAAATTTTATGTAAACTCTAATTTTATTGTCGTGCAAAACCTGAACATAAGTATTATTCAAACCAACTTGCATTGGCAAAATAGAGCAGCCAACTTAAAGCATTTCGAAAGACTCATTGAACAAGCTGAGCAAGGTGACTTAATTATTTTGCCCGAAATGTTTACTTCAGGCTTTACCATGCAGGCGTCAGCAGTTGCAGATCAAGCTGATGGCGAAATATTAGGGTGGATGAAAAATATGGCTCGCGCAAAACAAGCTGTGATCACGGGCAGTATTGTGATAGAGGAAAATAAAAAATATTACAACCGTTTACTATGGGTGAAGCCTGATGGTTCGTTTGAACATTACAACAAGCGTCATTTATTTAGAATGGCCAACGAGAATGAACACTACGCAGAAGGTAAAGAACGTTTAATTACAAGTATCAATGAATGGCGAATATGTCCGTTAATATGCTACGATTTGCGATTCCCTGCATGGAGCAGAAACATTAATTGGAGTAATCATTTTGAGCGCAAACATCAATATGAATTACTCATATACGTTGCCAATTGGCCCGAAAAAAGAAGTCATGCATGGAAAAGCTTGCTCGTAGCCCGCGCAATAGAAAATCAGTGCTACGTAGTTGGGGTGAACAGAATTGGCTCCGATGGTAATGAAATTGCTTACTCGGGCGATTCTATGGTGATCAACCCTTTAGGCGAAGTTATCAGTAACACCAAAGCACACCAAGAGTCTGTAGAAACTTTAAATCTCAATCTATCCGAATTATTGAATTTTAGGAAAAGCTTTCCTGCCAATGAAGATGCTGACTCTTTTTTGCTAAATGTTACATGAATGAGATTCATTTTACTTAACCAAAAATCATTGAGCAGCTTTTTTATTCTCTGTTTTACAGCTATTTTTTTAGGATGTACAGGTGAAAAGCCAGAATCCGAGAATGTTCAAATACCTGTTCAAGAAACACCAATTTATCATATACAAGATTCTCTAAAAACAGGCGTAATTTATCCTGAAGTGCCCATCAATGAAGACAAACTCAACAGCTTTGCGCTTTACTTACCAAAATCATATCAGCCAAATTTGGTTTCACCTGTGGTATTTTTTTTCGATCCATCGGGACATGGAGCAGTGCCACTGTATAAATATAAACAAATAGCTGACTCTCTCGGGTTGATATTTATTGGCAGTAACGTTTCCAAAAATGGGCAAGATGAAGATGATATCAATGTGATGTGGAATACCCTTAAAAATGTATGTAACAGCAATTTTGCCATCGACACAAAGCATATCATCTTAGCCGGATTTTCAGGTGGCGCAAGAGTGGCTTGCGCTATTGCATCCAAAGAACCCGGAATAACCGCGGTAATTGCCAATTCTGCCGGTATGCCACAACCCGAATCAGTCTTTGCCCCCAACACACTATTTATTGGTATAGCCGGCAAAGGTGATATGAACAGGGCCGAAATGAATGTTATTGAACAACACTTGAAGGGAACTTCACTGTCTCATTATTATCTTGAATTTGATGGCATACATGAATGGGCGCCTTCAAGCACCATGGTAAAAGCAATCTACTTGAGCTATATGCATGTATTTGCAACTCATCCCGCAAATACCGATCAAATGAAAATAGATGCCTTTACCGAACAGCAAAAGCTTACTATAGCTCAACTATTAGAGCAAAATAAATGGGTGGACGCCTACAATGAAATGATGATCCTTCATGAAAGCACCAAATTTTTTAACCCTGCTGTAAATCATGATGCCATTGATTCCTTAAAAAATTCAGCAGCGTATTTGTCACAAAAAAGTGAGCTGTTGAAAA
>JBILUU010000354.1:0-3337 GCA_044370815.1 Bacteroidia bacterium | reverse complement strand
ATTTAGTATTTAGTATTTAGTATTTAGAAATTAGAATTTAGTATCGTTATGAAACACAATATACTTGAAATTTGCTACTTAATAGGTTCCATCACCTTTATAGTAGGTTTAAAAATGATGGGAAATGCCAAAACTGCTAGAAAAGGAAATCTTGTAGGAGCGGTTGGTATGACGATTGCCATTCTGGGAACAATTTTCCTGCACGACAAGGAAATTAGTTGGTTAATATACGCCCTTATTTTTGGCGCTATTGCCCTAGGAACAGTGATAGGATGGGTAACCGCCAAAAAAGTGCAAATGACAAAAATGCCCGAATTGGTATCAATGTTCAACGGCATGGGAGGTGCCTGTGCAGCACTCATTTCAATTATTGAATACAATCATATGCAGCATTTGATGCACAATCCAATTATTAATGCAGGAGTGGTATTAACCAATTCAATGGATAAGTTGTATGGTATTTTGACAGCAATCATTGCGGGTTTAATTATTGGTACTGTTTCCTTTTCGGGAAGTATAATTGCTTATCTAAAACTTAACGGTACAATGGGTAAACCAATTCGTTTGCCAATGTATAATATCATTAATACCATTGTTATGTTAGGTGTGTTGGTATTTGGTGCTTACTTTGTAATTACAGGTGGAAATATGATGTTGTTATACTTGTTATTTTTTGCTGCCATTATTTATGGGGTCTTATTCACCATCCCAATTGGTGGTGCAGATATGCCTGTTGTGATTTCTTTGTTGAATTCATTTACCGGTTTAGCTGCGGCATTTGGGGGATTTTTGTACGACAATAAAGTAATGCTCACGGGCGGAATTCTCGTGGGCTCTGCGGGTACCTTGCTCACGCTCATTATGTGTAAAGCCATGAACCGACCTTTAAGCAACGTTATCTTTGGTGCTTTCGGAGGAGGAGGTGCGGCTACAGATGCAGGGTCTGAGGCTAAAGGTGCTATCAAAGATGTAGGTGTTACAGACTTGGCTATCCTCATGAACTACAGTAAAAAAGTTGTTATTGTACCCGGCTATGGATTAGCGGTGGCTCAGGCTCAACATATTATTCATGAGTTAGAACTGTTGCTAGAGGAGCGCGGAGTGGAAGTTAAATACGCCATTCATCCTGTAGCAGGGCGTATGCCAGGTCACATGAACGTGCTGCTTGCCGAAAGTAATGTGTCGTATGATAAATTAGTGGAAATGGATGATATTAATCCTGAATTTGAACAAACAGATGTGGTATTGGTGGTTGGGGCAAATGATGTGGTAAACCCAGCTGCAAAATCCGATCCTTCTTCTCCTATTTATGGAATGCCAATACTTGAAGTGGACAAGGCCAAAAATGTAATCGTTAACAAACGAAGTATGAGCGCGGGTTACGCAGGTATCGATAACCTGTTGTTTTATGACCCAAAGTGCAGCATGTTCTTTGGAGATGCTAAAAAAGCATTGACAGAACTTGTTGCAGAAATCAAAACCCTATAATTTGTAGCGTTTGTTAAACCAACATTTACCATATTAAAATATTTTCCTTTATGACAAACAGCGAGATTGCCGACAAACTAAAACTCACGGCAAATTTGCTGGAGTTGTTAGATGACAATCCTTTTAAAATTAAATCATTACTCAATGCTTCATTCAAGATTGATAAGTTGGATATTGATTTACATGGCTTATCGCAAATAGAAATTGAAAGTATTGATGGTATTGGCAAAGGTATTGCTGCAAAAATTAATGAGCTGAATCAAACAGGCACTACCGAGGAGTTACAAGGGCTGTTGCAGAAAGTTCCTGCAGGGGTTATTCAAATGATGGACATAAAAGGCATAGGTCCCAAAAAGGTTGCCTTGCTTTGGAAACAATTAGGAATTGAAAGTCCGGGTGAATTACTTTATGCTTGCAACGAAAATCGACTAGTTGAACTCAAAGGATTTGGTGAAAAAACACAAGCCGCCATTAGAAAATCAATAGAGTTTAACCTATCAAATGAAGGTAAATTTTTATATGCTGAAATTGAAGCAGAAGCGCATAGTTTACTGTCAAAATTACAACAACAGTTCCCTAATGACTTGTTTGCCTATGCCGGTGATTTCATTAGAAAAATGGAAATAATAGAGTCGTTAGAGCTACTCACCTCCAAGAAAGATTTAGATTTGTCTGAGATAAGAAGTATGGCTTCTGTGGCCATTGAGTTAACCACAGTAAATGCAGCAAATTTTGGCTGTGAATTATTTTTGCGCAGTAGCTCCAAAGAGTTTTTAAACGCTTTTGCTGATAATTACTCACAGCTTGAGAATTGCGCTCGCGAAGAGGATATTTTTGAAACAAATAATCTTCCATATATCATCCCTTCGCTGCGCGAAAGTAGCAAAATAATTGAGCTTGCTAAAAAGCAACAATTAAACCAAATAGTAAAGCTAGAAGATATCAAGGGAATTTTTCATGTGCACTCAAAATACAGCGATGGTTCTGCAACTATCAAGGAGCTTGCCGAAACAGTAAGAAAAAAAGGGATGCACTATATAGGTATCACTGATCATAGTCGCTCCGCTTTTTATGCCAATGGCCTCTCTGCCGAAAGGGTGCTGCAGCAACATGAAGAAATAGATAAGCTAAACAATGCTCTGTCTTCATTTAAAATTTTTAAAGGGATAGAAAGTGATATTCTTAATGATGGTAATTTGGATTACGAGGACGATATATTAAAGCAATTTGATTTTGTGATTGCTTCGGTGCATAGTGTGCTAAAAATGGGTATTGAAAGAGCCACGGAACGCCTAATTAAAGCAATAGAAAATCCATACACAACCATGCTGGGGCACATGACCGGCAGACTACTTTTATCGAGGGAGGGATATCCTTTGCATACACAAAAAATTATTGATGCTTGTGCCGCAAATAATGTAATTATAGAGCTAAATGCTAACCCCTACAGATTAGACATAGATTGGCGCTTGATTCATTCTTGTACAGATAAAGGGGTAATGATTTCTATTAATCCTGATGCACACAGTATACCCGGTTTGGATGACATTAAATATGGCATTTATGTTGCTCAAAAGGGCTTGCTCAAAATGGATATGTGCTTTAATGCACAGGATTTATCAGCAGTACAAAAAGTATTTAATACTAAAGTGAAATAAAGTAACGACTAGGCATTCATTATTGCGTTTTCTCTAGTCTTCTCTCTAATACCGATTACACTTTCAATTTAGTCCAATTTCGGCATTGCCTCATTGTACTACTTTCAAGTAGTATCAGCATTAACCATTGCATATTTATTTTTTAACCCAAATTCCGCATTAGAAAATGCGGAATCGCTAAAACAGCTGTA
>JBILUU010000062.1:0-10776 GCA_044370815.1 Bacteroidia bacterium | reverse complement strand
ATAAAGGAGCAACCATTATTGGGAAACCGAACATAAATTTGCCTGCGTCATCAACCTCACCCATATTAATAACATGCTGATGTACATCGTTTTTAAGTGATAAGGGCATTGCCTTACCTGCTATATAAAACTTTACATCGCCATATTTTTTTGTTACAGCAGGCCATACTTTTTCTAAAAACCACTGCACAGCTTCCAAGTTGGGATGCCAATCCATAGCGCCAATAAAAAATAATGCTTGCGTTCGGTAGTCATCATTAACAGGGTATTGCCTAAGGTCAACAGTAAATGGGAAAGTCAATATCTTTTTCTTTGGAAAGTGCAAAGAAAAAAATTGATGGTCTTTTTCGGTAATTGCTATTACGCCATCGCATAAAGCAATCATTTGCATTTCTTCTTTTTGTAATCGTTTACTTTGATTGTCTAGGTAATATTTTTTTAATGCCTGATGTGTTTGTTTGGCAATGGTATCCCAAATCAAATACTCAACATTATGCGCTCTGTATATAATTTTTGCCTTTGAGTGTGTCCTAATGGTATTGATATATCCACAGGTATACAAGCTATCGAGCAACACCATGTCCGGTTGAAATGTGTTTAACAACTCAATGACCTTATCGGCAAATGCTTTGCATTCAAACCTAACAAGATGATATGAACGCTTGCTGAAAAGGAAGTTTTTGATAGCTTTTTTGGCTGTGATGCGCGTGTCAATTGCAATACTTTCGGGATTAAATTTTACTTTAAAATCTTCGCTGTAGGCATTATTGATTAAAGGATGCTTATGTGTTTCCATCGCAAGCATTTTTACATCAGCACCGGTTATATGCAGTGTTTCTGCCATATTCAACATAGCCATGCAGCCACCATCTCTTGGAGGAGAGGGCACCTTACTGCAAATTTGTAGTACCTTCATTTGACTTTTTGTTGAACAGTTTTTTTAAAGGTGAAATATAGGCATCCAAATCAAACAAGGCAGAATCGCGCGTTGCCTTATAGGTTAAGAATATACCTATTGGCAGCAATACCATAGTAGCCATCCAAGCTCCCTGCCATGCCTCCCATACGCCTTCCTTGGCCGATTTTTCACCGGTAATACTCAATACATGAAATACAAGAAAGAAACAAACTGAAACCACTGCAGGCATGCCTATACCTCCTTTACGAATTATGGCACCTAGTGGTGCTCCAATAAAAAACAACACCAAACAAGCAAAGGAAAGAGTGAATTTCTTATGCCACTCTATCTTGTACCTGTTGATGGTTTCGGCCGAATTTTGTTCCGACATGTTATTGATGTTGATGTAGCTTTGGTTGGTCCTTGCCAAATTAAGTGCATTTTCATAAATGCGTTTTTGCTCTTCGGGGCTGTACACTTCCAACCAGTTTTTTTTATTGAGCATGGCTTGTACCAATGAGTCGGGGCGCCCGAGTGTTGCGACTGTATCAGAGAACAAATTAAAATTTTTAGAAACCTGCGTGATGATGCCATTTTTCCTTGTTTCATTTTCAACCTTAATGGTATCAACCTCTCTGCTTAGTTGAGCAATATTCATCATTTGATAATTGTCTTTAAACAACGACTCATCTGTGCGTATCATTTTAAAATCTCGCATATCCATTACAATCGTCTCTTCTTTGAAAGATGTGCGCGTTAGAGGTTTAAATCCTTTGTTTTGCTGAGATACAACTTCCTCATAACTGCTGCCGTCTTTGAGTGTAATCAGTAAAAAATTTTCATCGGCACTCATTCGCATCCTACCTTCACGGGCAATTACCACTTTATTATTTCCCTGTCTTTGTGTATGATCATAAATTAAAATATTATACAATGTATTTTTAGAAGCATCTTTCTTCGCCACCTTGATAGTGAAATCTTGAATACCGTTGTAAAACACACCTTCCTTAATATCTAATGATGGCTTTTGATGAGTAATGTCGTACAACAAGGTCCCCATCTTTAAATTGGCTACAGGCAAAACAAAGTTCGCAAACAAAAATGCACCAACCGACATTACCATTGTTGTAATAATAAGCGGTTTCATCACCCGTTGAAGCGACATACCAGATGATTTTAAGGCAGTAAGTTCATAGCTTTCTGCTAAATTCCCAAAGGTCATGATAGAGGCCAGCAAAATAGCCAATGGCAAAGCCATAGGAACTAATGTTACTGCAACATAAAACATCAATTCTAATATCAAAAACCATTCGAGACCTTTGCCCACAAAATCATCTATGTATTTCCATACAAATTGCATCAACAAAATGAACATCACCACTGCAAAGGTCATTACAAATGGCCACAGGTAAGAACGGAGTATGAGTTTGGTAATTTTTTTCAAAGAGCAGTTAATTAAACCCAATTGATTCCTTTCTTGAGCATGCTTAATGTAAGCGCTTCATTACTGCCTGCCGGTGGTTGATGATTATATGCCCACTCGGCCCTTGGTGGTAAACTCATCAGTATAGATTCTGTTCTTCCATTGGTTTCTAACCCAAACTTGGTACCCTTGTCGTAAACCAAATTAAACTCTGCATAGCGCCCTCTTCTTAAATATTGCCATTGTTTATGTATAGGTTCATAAGGTTTTGAGGCGTGCCTTTTCATAAGTGAAACATACAGCGGTGCAAAGGTACTGCCTACTGTTTTTACAAATTCAAAAAGCTTCTCCTTATCTCCACTCAGATGGTCAAAAAATATACCGCCTATACCTCTTGTCTCATTGCGATGTGAAATGAAAAAGTAATCATCAGCCCATCTTTTAAATTGATTGTAGTAATCTTGATTGTGCAAATCGCAAGCATCCTTTATGGTTTGATGAAAAAACACAGCATCTTCTTCATTAACATAGTGAGGGGTTAGGTCAATTCCACCACCAAACCAAAAAACATTTTCTCCAGCTTCAAAATAACGCACATTCATGTGAATGATTGGAATCATAGGACTTTCTGGATGTAAAACAATTGAAACACCCGTGGCGTAAAAACTAGAGCCCGCTAAGGTAGAATCGTTTCGAATTAAAAATTCAGGGGTATCGCCATAAACCGCAGAATAATTTACACCACCCTTTTCAATAATATTACCGTTTGAAATTACAGCACTTTTTCCTCCACCTCCTTCAGCTCTCTGCCACTCATCAAAAATAAACTTTCCCTTACCGTCTCCTTCCTCTAATTGCCTGATTATGTCTGCCTGTAGGTGCTGAAACCAAGTTGATATTTTTTCCTTATCGGACATCTTTTGTAAATAGGTTATTGTTTTTTTAATTCGTAGTCCTCATACTTCAACAGATAAATACTGTTGTTTTCAAAACCACTGTCATCTCCTGTTTTTCTGAAACTAAAGTGAGTACTCAAACCTGTTTTATGATTGCTTTCTAATTTATTGATAATTCCCTGACCATATTTTGCGATCAAAGGAATAAAATACATCGCTGCGTCATAACCTGAGAAAGCATATTTACCGGGTTCGGTATGAAATCGCTCCCTGTATGCTTTGATAAATTTATTTGTCAATGTATCATGGTAGTTGATGCAGCTACCTGCGGGTATTTGCAGCTGTAATTTTTGAATGGTGTTAATGTCTAAATTTTCGTAATTGATCCACGACTCCATCCCTACCACCATAATCTTATAGTCTTTTTCATGAAGTCCTCTAAGCTTATTGAACAAATCAGTTACAAATGCCTGATCGCTGCTCGCTACAATAACTACATTAGTTTTTGAAAATGAAAGCGCATTGGTAAATCCTTTCAAACCGGCAGTTTTATAAACTAATTCTTTAATGGAGTCACTGTTACTTCTGAATGTTTTTTTAATTAAATCTACAATTTGTAACTCTTTATTAAGTGAATTATGTACTAGTATAAAATTGACATTTTTATGCTTTGCCATTAACTGTATGCTCATGTTTTCGATACCGGTAGGTAGTGAGGGACTCAACTTAATCACATGCTCATTGCCCAATAAAACTTTATTGGGTGAAGAGAAAGGGAGTACCAGTAATGCATCCGTTTTTTTTACTGCATTGGCTGCTGCTGATGCCGCATGACTGTGAAAAGGACCTAGCCACAATTCGGCAGGAAGAAATTTTTTATTAGCGAAAAAACTTACCGAGGCAGCTGAGTCGGCAGGGGTGTCGTAAACATTGATAGCCACACCTGTTCCATTGCTGATGATTGAATCGCAGGCCAGTTGAAAACCCGATAAAAATTCTATACCGGGCACTGATTTGGCGAATAGCTCATCTGATTCAACTAAACTTTCTTTCCTAATGATACTATCATTTTGATGAAGGTAGAAGGGTAAAAACAAATTCACGGCAACACCACCCATTGGTTTTTCACGAATCTCTTTATCTTTTTTAATCTCTTTGAGGATAGGCGCTACTGGTGGTTCAATGCTTTTTATTTCTTTTTGAGGTATTTTTAAAACCATGCCCTCTTTCAATCCTTGCTCAATTTCCGGATTTGCTTTTTGTAAAGCATCAATCCCAACATTGTATTTTTTTGTGATAGCATACAAGGTTTGCTTTTTTTCAACCTTGTGCAAAATAAATTTTCCTGTTTGATCAAACTCAATACGACTAGCTTTTTCGGAAACGGCAATCGGGATGCGTAAATCCATACCTGCCTTCAAGCCCAATTTTAAGCTGTCGTTGTACAATTCAATCTCAGAAACCGCAACTTGGTATGCCTTGCTAATGCCATATAGTGTTTGGCCTTGCTCAACCTTGTGAACGAAAAAACTTTTTCCGTTTATGTTTACTTTGCTATTACTTTTACTTATGGGTTTTGCTGTATAGTCCTGCGCCTCGGCTTTGATGTGCAGAAGAAAGAGGAGTAGCGCAAATTTAAGGAAGCGTTGAATAAAGCGATTTTCTTTTTTCAATAGTTGGGTGTTTTGATGATTCATTTCAATAATTGAGCCAATGATTATTCCCATTCAATTGTTGCAGGTGGTTTAGAACTGATGTCGTAAACAACACGATTGATACCCTTCACTTTGTTGATAATTTCATTGGATACCTTGGCTAAAAACTCATACGGGAGGTGGCACCAGTCTGCTGTCATGCCATCGGTTGAACTAACTGCTCGCAATGCTACGGCATTTTCATAGGTGCGCTCATCGCCCATTACGCCTACGCTTTGAATAGGTAAGAAAATTACCCCTGCTTGCCACACTGTTTTATAAAGGTCATATTTTTTGAGCATAGAAATAAAAATATGATCTGCCTCTTGAAGCAGTTGTACCTTTTCGGCAGTAATATCCCCTAAAATTCTAATCGCAAGTCCCGGCCCGGGGAAAGGATGTCTTCCCAATAAGTCAGGATGCATGCCCAATGCAGCACCTGTTCTGCGCACTTCATCTTTGAATAAGCTACGCAGCGGCTCTACAATCTTTAATTTCATGTAGTCGGGCAAGCCACCAACATTGTGATGCGACTTAATGGTAGCTGAAGGCCCTTTTACAGAGACTGATTCTATCACATCTGGGTAAATAGTACCTTGTGCCAACCATTTTACATCGGCTATCAAGTGAGCTTCTTCATCGAATACATCGATAAAGGTTTTTCCTATAGCTTTCCGCTTGAGCTCAGGATCTGAAATATCTTTTAATGCTTCGTAAAATTTCTCTGAAGCGCTCACGCCCTTCACATTCAAACCTAAATGTTGGTATGATTCAAGCACTTGTTCAAATTCTCCTTTTCTAAGCAAACCATTGTCAACAAAAATGCAGTGCAACTGACTGCCAATGGCCTTGTGCAGCAGCATGGCTGCAACCGAACTGTCAACACCACCCGATAGGCCCAAAACAACTTTATCCTTACCTAACTTTTCGTTTAGATCGTGAACGGTGCTCTCAATAAAAGAATCGGGTGTCCAATTTTGTTGACAACCACATATTTCTTTCAAAAAATTTTCGATCAATAAACTACCTTGGGTTGAATGAAACACCTCCGGATGAAATTGTATCCCATAGGTTTGCTCATCATTAAAACAAAATGCTGCGTTTTTTACATCATCGGTAGCAGCTATTCTTTGAGCATTTTCGGGCAGCTCCACAATTGTATCAGCATGGCTCATCCATACTTGACTGTGTTCATCAATACCTGCCAAAAGCGGATTCAATTGGTTAACCGTTGAAAGTTTTGCCCTTCCGTACTCTCTTACAGCACTTGCCTGAACACTGCCGCCAAATGATTGCGCCAACAACTGCGCCCCATAACAAATGCCCAATACGGGTAATTTTTTTCTGAAAAGTGTAAAATCAATCTTAGGAGCAGCTGCCTCCCTAACACTATGAGGACTACCCGATAGAATAACACCTTTGAGTCCTGCTATGGGCTCATTGTATTTGTAGTAGGGCAATATTTCGCAATAAACATTCAACTCCCTTACCCTTCGCGCAATCAATTGCGTATATTGACTCCCAAAGTCTAAAATTAATATGGTTTCTGTCATGCCGCAAATGTAAGTATTTTATGCAATGCTAAATGAGTGCTCTAAATCTTATATATGGTATAAACGCCACATTGTTAATACATTGTTACTGGTTAAGGTCAATTCAAGCGCGCTCATGCCGAATTTTGTGACTATGTTTAATCACTCAAGTTTTAATTTTCGAATTAAGCTACTGCTGCTATTAACTTCCATGATAGGTGTGTCATCATGCAACCTATTTAGATATGGCATTGAAGAAAGAAAAAGGGAAGAAGCAGCTCGCGAGACAAACAAAGCAGAGCATTTGGGTAAAGTGGAGTACAATAAAAAAGCAGCCATGATTTTAAAAACTGCCAAGCAATACCAAGGCGTTCCTTATAAGCTTGGAGGAGAATCAAAATATGGCATAGACTGCTCCGCACTAGTGATGTTAAGTTACAAAAATATTGGCGTAAAGTTGCCTCGTACAAGTTTGGAGCAGAGTAAGCTGGGAAAAACAATTGAAATTAGGGAGGCCATGCCGGGCGATCTGATCTTCTTTAAATTCAAAAAATCAAGTACCAATAACCCGGTCAATCATGTTGGAATCGTGTCAAGGATAGAAACAGGAACGCTATATTTCTACCACGCATCCACCAGTTTAGGGGTTACCGAAAGCAGTCTTGCCGAAAAGTACTACAGTGATTTTTTTGTGAAGTTGATCAGGGTATTGTGAGGAATAGAATTGATAATTTGTCATAGTGTACATTGCACACTTATAAAATTTTATTTTTACTTTTATCCGCATTAATCAAAGCTTTCAGCCCATTTTGAATTATTCAGAAACATTAAAAATTAACCTAAGATGTAGGCTTAGCCATAAAATGACTAAATTTGCCAACCTTTTTTTAATTTTTATAAACGAAATAATCAAATAATGAACGAATTTGGGATTAAATCTAAAGCAGCAACAGTAGCCTCTTTAGGATTATCAAATGTATCGGCCGCCTATTGGAACTTAAATCCGGCCGAGTTAATTGAGGAAACTATTGTAAGAGGGGAGGGCTTTCTTACTGATACAGGAGCTCTTGCCATTGACACCGGTGAATTTACAGGTCGCTCACCTAAGGACAAATTTGTTGTGAAAGATGAGGTTACAAAAGACACTGTTTGGTGGGGAGATGTAAATTTTCCATACGAGCCTGCAAAGTGGGAGATACTTTACAACAGAGTTACTGCTTACTTAAGTGGCAAAGAAGTTTATGTGCGCGATAATTATGCTTGCGCTGATCCGGCCTATAGATTAAATGTAAGAACGGTAACAGAGTATCCTTGGAGTAATTTGTTCGCCAATAATTTATTCTTACGCCCCACACAAGAGGAGATTATGAATTTTGTTCCTGATTGGACCATCATCAATGCACCCGGTTTTAAAGCCGACCATACAATTGATGGAACGCGTCAGCACAATTTTACCATCATGAATTTCACTAAGAAAATTATTTTGATTGGTGGATCAGGTTATACCGGTGAAATTAAGAAAAGTATATTTACATTGTTGAACTACATTTTGCCTCATGAAAAAGGTGTGTTAAGTATGCACTGCTCTGCAAACATTGGAAAAGCCGGAGACACAGCCATATTTTTTGGGCTCAGCGGAACCGGAAAAACTACCCTTTCTGCTGATCCTGAAAGAGGATTAATTGGAGATGATGAACACGGCTGGAGCGATAATTCAGTGTTTAACTTTGAAGGTGGCTGCTACGCAAAATGTGTTGACCTTACCAAAGAAAAAGAACCTCAAATTTTTGATGCTGTTAAGTTTGGAGCACTGCTCGAAAATATCGAGTGTCACGAAAATACTGCAACCGTTGATTTCTTCAACATCAGCAAGACTGAAAACACAAGGGTTTCTTATCCTATTCATCATATCAGCAACGCTGTAGAACCTTCAGTAGGAGGGGTGCCTAAAAATATATTTTTCCTTACCTGCGATGCTTTCGGGGTATTGCCGCCAATTTCTAAACTAACTAATGGGCAGGCTATGTACCATTTCATTAGCGGATATACTGCAAAAGTTGCCGGTACAGAAATGGGAATTACTGAGCCTACAACCACTTTCTCTGCCTGTTTCGGAAAAGCTTTTTTGCCGCTTCATCCAACAAAATATGCCGAGTTGTTAGGTAAAAAATTACAATCCAATAAAGTGAATGTTTGGTTGGTTAACACAGGATGGACTGGTGGTTCCTTTGGAACCGGAAGCAGAATGAAGTTAAGCTATACAAGAGCGCTGATCACTGCTGCCCTCAATGGTGAGCTTGAAAAGGTAAAGTATGATACTTTGCCTGTATTTGCTCTGCAATTTCCAACATCGTGTCCTGGAGTCCCTGCAGAAATACTTAGTCCTCGTCAAACTTGGGCTGATAAAGATGCATACGATGCCAAGGCCAATGACCTAGGTGCAAAATTTGTGAAGAACTTTGAACAATACAGCAGTGCCGCAAATGATGAAATCAAAGCTGCTGCGCCCAAGGTGAGCATCAACGCCTAATAGTTTTTTAAATAATGATGATAAGGCCCGTCTCGAAAGTGATGGGCCTTATTTTATTTGCCCACCCTATAGTCCGATGAAATCAAATTATTCCCGGAATCATTGTAAACAGCATAAGAAAATCCTTTTTGTAAGCAAAACGCGCCATATTGACCTTGCTTATTGAGTGCAATAAATCCTACTTGAATATCGGAAAGTCTTTGTTGTTGTTTTTTAAATACGCGCTCTACAGCTTCCTTGCAGGCCTCTTCGGGAGTTCTGCCCTGCCGCATCAGCTCCACAACTAAATGACAACCTGCTATTCTGATTACCTCTTCTCCATTGCCGGTAGCAGTGGCAGCACCAATTTCATTGTCAACATATAGGCCGGCTCCAATAATAGGAGAATCGCCAACACGACCATGCATTTTAAATGCCATACCGCTTGTGGTGCAAGCGCCCGATAAGTTTCCTTGACTATCAAGGGCAATCATGCCTATCGTATCATGGTTTTCGATATTTACAATAGGTTTATATTGACTTGTTTTAAGCCATTCTTTCCACTCTTTTTCTGATTCAGGAGTCAATAAATTTTCTTTCTTAAAGCCCTTGCTGAGTGCAAATTGCAGCGCTCCCTCTCCAACTAACATCACATGTGGCGTTTTTTCCATTACAGCACGTGCAACCGATATAGGATGTTTAATATGTTGTAAAAATGCAACAGAACCTATATTTTGTTGATGATCCATGATGCATGCATCAAGCGTAACATATCCATCTCTGTCGGGCCTACCTCCATAGCCAACACTTCGCTCATTGGGGTCGGCTTCAACAAGTTTAACGCCTGCCTCCACTGCATCAAGGGCAGCGCCTTTTTGAGATAAAATGCGCCAAGCTTCTTCATTGGCCTTTAACCCAAAATTCCATGTGCTGAGCACTACCGCTTGTTGATATTGACCTGCTTTGTTGCTATTGGTAAGCAAACTGAAGGCTGCAGCTGTAAGCGTGCTTTTTTTAATAAATTGTCTTCTGCTTTGTGTTTTCATACTTCGAAAATGTCAAATGTCAAAATGTACCATATTTTACTAACTAACCTAAAAATATTACCGCAATGTATTTGTTTTTTTTATAAAACAAAAAAGCCCGATGATTGATATCATCGGGCTTCCTAATCAATTCACTTTAATTATTTCAAAACTGAAAACTTAGCAGTGAATCTATTTTGACTGTTCAACATCTCAACAGTATAAAAACCATTTGCAAGATTTTCTATTTCAATTGTACTAATGTTTGATGCAGATGAAGTTAATTGCTGAGTCATCACCAATGCTCCTAATTGATTGTAAATATTTACAATTGCACGCTCATTGCTGAAAGCTGATGAGCTGACCATTAATTTATCTTGAGCAGGATTAGGGAATACTGTGATTCCTGCCTCATTGTTTAAAGAAGACAAAGAAGTTACAACTTGAAGTGGCACCAAGTCACCACCGGAAGGAAGTGCAACCCAAATGCCGAAGTTAGGACCATTGCTGTTGTTTGCAGGATTTAAGAAACCTGAAGCAAGCGCCACAGCCGAAGCACCTTGAAGGTTTAAAGTAGCCAACGGAGCACCATAAGAAGCTACAGTAGTAGCGCCAGTGGCATCAGTTACCGAAATAACGTAATCAGCAGTTGGCAATTGCAAATAAGCAGTGCTGAATTGAGCATAAGAAATATTGTCAACCAAAGTTGCAGGACCTGCTACAATATCCACCGTGGGAGCATCGGTAGCACCATGATACACCAAAATATTTGTGTTAGCAGGATTTCCTGAAGCTTCCT
>JBILUU010000353.1:0-3392 GCA_044370815.1 Bacteroidia bacterium | reverse complement strand
AGCGGCATCTTTTAGTTTTGCTTCTTCATCGGCTTTCGCTTTGTTGGCAGCTTCAATTTTACTGTTGGCTGTAGCATTATCTACACCAGTTGCTAGTGCGGTATTGTAGGATGCAACCGCCTCATCAAATTTCTTATCGCTGAGAGATTTATCACCTGCTTTGATAGCTGCATCAAATTCGGCTTTTTTCTTGGCAGCTTCAGCGGCATTTTTTTTCGCCTCTTCCTCGGATTTTTTCTTTGCCTCATCATCGCTTTTGGCTTTGTTGGCGGCATCAATTTTACTATTTGCCAAAGCATTGTCAACACCTATGGCAAGCGCGGTATTGTATGATGTAATGGCCTCATCAAATTTCTTTGCGGAGAGGGCATCATCACCTTTTTTAATGGCGGCATCAAACTCAGCCTTTTTCTTAGCAGCAGCTGCGGCATTTTTGGCATCTTCTTCAGCTTTCTTCTTTGCTTCCTCTTCCGCTTTCTTTTTAGCTTCTTCATCTACCTTTGCTTTGTTCGCAGCTTGAATTTTAGCGTTTGCGGTGGTGTTATCAAAACCTGTTGCAAGTGCTGTATTGTAGGAAGCAATAGCATCGTCAAATTTCTTTGCGGAGAAGGCATCATCACCTTTTTTAATGGCGGCATCAAACTCGGCTTTTTTCTTAGCAGCAGTAGCAGCATTTTTTGCTTCTTCTTCAGCTTTTTTCTTGGCTTCTTCTTCGGCTTTCTTTTTGGCTTCTTCATCTACTTTAGCTTTGTTGGCGGCCTCTATCTTTGACTTCGCAGCAGGATCGTCAAAAGCAGTGGCTAGTGCAACATTGTAGGACGAGATGGCATCGTCAAACTTTTTAAGGGTTAAAGCATCATCACCTTTCTTGATAGCTGCGTTGAACTCGGCTTTCTTTTTAGCGAGTTTAGCTTCTGCTTGGGCTTCAGCTTCCAATTGCTTTTCTAATTCCTCTTGCATCTGAATCAACCTTGCTTGAATGCTTTTGGTGTAGGCTTCGTCATAATCAAACTTGTTGGCGGCTTGCACATAGAATACTTTACCTATCGGATCTTTCAGTAGGCTTAAATCAAGACCCTTGTATTCTTTAAAAATATTAACCTCCATGTAAAAACCAAAGGGTTGTGGTCGATCATCCTCATCAGAAGGAACATTTTTAGTGTCGAAATTGATGATTTTGGTAATATAACCTCCAGGTTTGGTAATTTTTACTGTGTAGTTGGCATTGGGATCCAAAGAGAAGGAAAACTTTCCGTTTCCTGATGTGTAGATGGTGGTGGGTTCAGCGCCCCCCTTACTCACCTTTATCGAAGCACCCTCCATGCTCTTCCCATTTTCTTCGACTTTGCCTGTGATATTCAGTTTCCACTTGGGTTGGGCATAAGCAATTGTCATTCCAAGGCTATAAAAAAGCATTGTGATGAGCAGTAGTTTCTTGCTTAAGAGCGGATAAAATTTTAATTTCATATGTTAATATTGCCATTAAATCGAAAAATGTGATTTATTGACTTTATGATGCAAATATGTATAAAATTATGTATTACTTGCCAAAAATATTCTTGTAAGTTATGAACGAAAGTTATTGGGAAAAAAATATATTTTTTAACAAAAAACATGCGATAGTTGCAGGCTGCGGTATTGTTGGGTTGAATGCCGCTATACACTATAAAAAAATCAACCCTAAAAATGAGGTAATTGTAATTGACTCAGGAGTAATTCCTCAAGGGGCAAGTACAAAAAATGCAGGTTTTGCTTGTATTGGCAGTGCAGGGGAATTGCTCAGCGATTTGAAAAAAAGTAATGCCGATGCTGTTTTCGGTTTGGTTGAGAGAAGAAAAAAAGGGCTCGATTTGCTAAGGAAAATACTTGGAGATCAGCATATTGACTATCAACACTTTGGCGGTTATGAATTGTTTGATGATGAGTCCGAATTCAGGGTGGTTTTTGATCAATTGGATTATATCAACAAAGGTTTATCCACAATTACCAAGGTTAACGAAACCTTCACTGTAGTTAAGCAGCACGAAAAGTTCGGATTTAAGGGTATTCAGCATATCATTAAAAATAGCTGTGAAGGTCAGATAGATACAGGAAAAATGATGAGAAAGTTGATGCAAAAAGCAACTGAAAGTGGAGTTCAATTGCTGATGGGAAGTAAGATTCAACAAATTATTCAACACGAATCTGAAACCGGTGTGATATTGGAGGATGGTTCAAGAATTATGTCAGAACAGTTGTTGGTTTGCACCAATGGATTTGCCAAACAATTGATTCCCGAACTAGATGTTAAACCTGCTAGAGCACAAGTTTTAGTGACATCACCAATAAAGGATTTAAGCGTGGAGGGGTGCTTTCATTTTGATGAGGGATATTACTATTTCAGAAATATTGACAATCGTATATTGCTAGGTGGCGGAAGAAACCTTGATTTTATTGGCGAAACCACTACCGAATTCAATAATACCACACTCATTGTGGATCGATTAAAGCAAATGCTGGATGAAATGATTATTCCGGATAAACCTTATCGTATAGAGGCTATGTGGAGCGGAATCATGGGTATGGGAGAGCAAAAAACACCTATCGTAAAGCAGGTTGCTCCAAATATTTTTTGTGCTGTAAGATTAGGTGGAATGGGCGTTGCTATTGGTTCCCTAGTTGGGATAGAGGCAGTGGAGCTGATGATGGAAAATAGATAAATCAGAAGCTGGTATTGCCTTCTAAATAATTTTATTCAAATTTTTGACAATGGTTACACGTTTCGGTCGCACTATTTTTTTTACCAAAAACCTTGGTCAAAAACTTTCTCAGGAGATAAGTTAGTGCCATCATCACCATGAATCCGGTAATTATTTCTTGATAATATTGTTTGAAAAATAACATGCAGCAAAATTAAGGTTTTTCATAACTTCGCAGCAAAATATTATTGTATTGTATGTTAAAGTTCGATCGTAAAAAACACCGCGACAGTTTGCTATTAGGATTATATCAGGGCTTGTTAAAACCTCGTATGATTGAAGAAAAAATGCTGTTGTTGTTGCGTCAGGGGAAAATTTCAAAATGGTTTTCGGGTATTGGGCAGGAGGCCATTTCTGTTGGTGTAACGATGGCAATGGAAGAGGATGAGTACATACTTCCAATGCATCGTAATTTAGGTGTATTTACCTGTAGGGATATGTCCTTGAATCGCTTATTTGCTCAATTTCAGGGCACTATGGGAGGTTTTTCTAAAGGTAGAGAAAGGTCTTTTCACTTTGGTTCGCAAGAGCATAAAATTGTGGGAATGATATCTCATCTAGGACCACAAATGGGTGTTGCCGATGGTATTGCGCTTGCACATTTGCTTAAGAAAGAACCTAAAATAACTGCTGTATTCACAGGTGATGGCGGAG
>JBILUU010000352.1:0-3395 GCA_044370815.1 Bacteroidia bacterium | reverse complement strand
TTCATGTTTCTTGAGAATATAACGGTAACTGCGGGGTCAATTTCACGGAATACTTTTTCTGTTTGCCTTAGGAGCAACTGTTCAAGATCCTTTTTGTGATTTTTTTCCATCATACTGTTTCTTTAAGACGCAAATATATACTTATGATAGGTTTTATTGCAATATCATTAAAATCCTTAACATTGGAGTAAAATTTACCCATAAAATATGTTTTTTAAGATGACTGAATATGTAATTAATTCGGCAAAGATGCTAGCGATGATGACTTTGCTGTTATTTTCAGTAGGTGTTCATGCACAGGAAAAAATGATTACCGGTGCCGAAAATACTGCAGCATGGTTTCCTTTGGTTAAGGATAAAAATATTGCACTTGTGGCTAATCAAACCAGCATCATTGGTCAAACACATCTGGTAGATACAATGCTTCGTTTGGGATTGAAAGTAGCTAAAATATTTTCTCCCGAACATGGTTTTAGAGGCGCAGCAAGTGCAGGTGAAAAGGTAAGCGATGATGTGGATTCAGCAACTGGTATATCTCTTGTTTCGTTATACGGCAATAATAAAAAACCTACCGCTGAAGCGCTGCAAGGCATTGATATCATGATTTTTGATTTGCAGGATGTTGGAGTACGATTCTACACTTACATCAGCACCATGCATTATGTGATGCAGGCCTGTGCCGAGCAAAAAATTCCACTCATCATTTTGGATCGTCCAAATCCAAACGGCTTTTATGTTGATGGTCCTGTTTTGCAAGATTCCTTTGCCTCATTTGTGGGAATGCACAAGGTGCCTGTAGTGCACGGTTTAACTATTGGAGAATATGCACAAATGATCAACGGAGAGCATTGGCTAAAGCAAAATATTGCATGCGAAATTAAAGTCATTCCTTGTATTGGATACACGCATCAATCGCGGTATTTTTTACCAGTCAAACCCTCTCCCAATTTACCTAATCAACTCGCTATTTATTTATATCCCACCCTGTGTTTTTTTGAAGGTACATTGATTAGTGTGGGGCGGGGTACAAACAAACCTTTTCAGCAATATGGACATCCATTGCTCATGAACAGCGAAACATCATTTGTTCCCAAAAGCATGCCGGGAGCAATCAATCCGCCTTATGCCAATGAGGTTTGTTTTGGTTATGACTTGAGCAATTATGATGATGTTTCCGATTCACTGAGCTCTGGTATTCACCTTGAAATACTAATAGATGCGTACCGCAATTTTCCGGATAAGAAAAATTTTTTCAATTCATTTTTTAATAAACTTGCGGGTAATGATATCCTCCAAAAACAAATTGTTTCCGGCAAATCTGTAGCAGAAATAAAAGCCTCTTGGCAGTCAGATTTACAACAGTACAAAACTGTGAGGAGGAAATATTTGCTCTACCAAGACTTTGAATAAACGATGTCAGGGGAATAAACTACTGCTAATCTATCAAATACAATTTTAGGAATACAACAACTCAGATAGAATAGTCTTTGAGGTGTTGTGGGTTATCCTCGGGGGCAATCAGTTTAATAGTTTCAATGGCCTTGCCAAGTCGGTTTAGCGCAATATCTTCACCTCCGCTATTTTCCCATTCGGGCTGATTTTTTTTTCTGTTTTCAATAAATGAGTACTGAGCAACGATGAGCAATCTTTCTTTTTGCTGAATGATAAAATAACATTTAGAAAAAGTTTTTTTATGAGGATTCACTGCTGAAACATAAGCCCGATAAATTTTTCCGAACTGATGATAGTTGTATTTTCTGATCAGAAATAGCAGGGCAGGGGTACAACTTACATCCTCGTTTTCATAGAGTGCAGCAATATCATGATCTTCTTTCTTTTGGTAGGCCACCCCAAATTGATCCTGGAGATGTTGTGTGCCGTAACTATTAAGCTCATCAACCAAAGGATTGAGCATTTTAATATCTTGCTTGAGGTAAGCACTTAGGGCACTTGCCTGCAAGTTTAAAAACGCCTGCACAAACGCTACTACCGGTATTTCTATTTTTTCCATTGGGGTTGTGAGCATGAATTGCTATTGAATTATTTAAGCCCGTATTTTGACTTGTATTTCTTGTAAAGTTGATGCTGTATATTATCTAGGTTGACCATTCTGCCTGAAATGAATGCAGCATTGATATAACTGCTTTTCATGTCGAGTAGGTCGCCTTCACAAATTAAAATATGTGCATCTTTTCCTTTCTCAATACTTCCTGCCGATTTGTCTATCCCCAAAATTTTAGCAGCATTGAATGTGATTGAACTAAGTGCCTGTTCTTTGGTCAAACCCCATGCAGCAGCAGTGCCTGCCATAAACGGAAGGTTTCTTACTTGCCAAAAACCATCACAGCTAAGCGCATACAATATACCTGCATCCTGCAGTTTTTTTGGTAATTTGTAAGCCGCATCAATATCATGATCATCATCAGGAGGCAGCGAGTGCGTGCGGCCAAGTATTACCGAAACATTGTGCTCTTTCAATAAATTTAAAACTAAATCAGCATTGGCTCCTCCAACAAGCGTGAAGGTTAATTTGTACTTATTGCAAAGGCTGATGGCAGCCATAATTTCTTTCACATAGTCGGCATGAATGTATAAACGTTTCTTCCCATTAAACAAGCCACGCATGGCCTCCAAATGCAAATTCTTAACCTCAGGAGAGGGATTCATATGGTAGGCATAAGCATCTGCAAATATTGTTTCCAATTGCTGCAATTCCTTGTTGATTTTTTCTCTTTGTTTCTTCTCAAAGTCCTCTTGACTGTTTTCGCCATAGTAAACCCTCATCGATGGCCAATTGATATGAATACCGTCATCGGTAAGGTAGGCGGCATCTTCCCAATTCCAGGCATCTAATTGCACAACAGACGAAGTTCCGCTTACCACACCCCCTTGAGGCGTAATTTGGGCAAGTAAAATACCATTGGAGCGAATGGTGGGAGTAATTTTACTATCGGTATTGTACGCAATAATTGATCGAACACCGGGATTGATACTACCCACTTCTGCATAATCATTCATGGCTCTAACGGCTTCTATTTCTGATAAACCCAAATAAGTATTGAGTGCAATAATTCCGGGATATACATGCTTGCCCTTAGCATCTATGATGCTATCCCATGCGGGAGTTGACTGATCGACATAGGAAAGATAGGTAATTTTACCATCTTTGAATCCCACCGATGCATTGTTGTAAACACCATTGATGCCATCGTGCACAGTAACCCCGGTGATGAGTATGCTTTTTGTTTGATTGCGCGCAGGTGTTGGGTTTTGTGCCAATACATCATAAATTGGCATGAGTAAAAAGGCAGTAATGAATAGGGTATGGAGCTTATAGGTGATTTTTTTCATCGTCTTCGAAGTTTAATGTACAAATAGTTATTCGGTTTCGTGGG
>JBILUU010000379.1:0-3085 GCA_044370815.1 Bacteroidia bacterium | reverse complement strand
TTTCAATCCATTGAACCAATGGATTGAATTACAGCTGTTTTAGCGATTCCGCATTTTCTAATGCGGAATTTGGGTTTAAGATAGCAAAACGTATTTTCGATTTTTACTACGAAAAATATCCTAATGGCAAAGCGTTTCCGATGGATCTGTGGGCGGGGCTTGAATTCATGAAAAACGTTTTAATTGGTTCCACTTGGTCGGGTGAAATTGATATAAAAAATAAATCTCAACTTGATAAACTTATTAAATATGCCTTCAGTTAGCAAGATTAAAAATAAAAAAAAAATGATTGATCATCATTCAGTTGGAGAAGAACTCTTACTATCAATACCTGAAATTGAGCAGCAATGTATGATTGTTGAAAAAGCAGTAAATGAGGGTTATTTCAAACTTCCTGAAGCACTTGAAAACTTTCAAGTTAATGAAGTCGATTATGTAGGATATTTGATTTCCAATTTAAATAGCTTTGAAATAAAAAACAAGAAGGTAATGTTCCATAAAAGTTTGAACATACTGTTGGATGTTTTCTCTGAGTCTAGCACTCTAAAATCCGAGGTCCGACAGATCAGAAATAGCCTTAAGCCTATTTTGCAGGATAGAAAAAAAGTAGTTTAGTGGTCTATTGAGTTAATGTAATTGACTTTAATTTTTCTTAGATAAGGTTGTTTGGGTGAACTAAAAATTAATCATCGCCTATCGATTACCTTAAAAAAGGTATTGTTAAGAATAATTCTAAATAGAACATTTGCAGCGTTCAAATTTTACTTGATTTATTTTCTTTTATATGCAAAAAAGCGCTTTAATCTGTTTACTTTTTATCATCACAACGAAACTGCATGCACAAGATTTAGATAGTAATAAAGTTACCATTCTTCCTTTACTTGAGTTCAATGAACTTCGTTCTATTGGCGGCATTGAATCTTTACCAGATACTAAAGAAAATATAATATATGCAGGTAAAAAACTTTCTGTAATTCGTTTAAATAAATTAAATGCCGATTTAAGTATTAACAATACACGGCAGGTATTTGGAAAAGTTCCAGGTATAACTATTTGGGAAAATGATGGCTCTGGGATACAAGCTGGTATTGCTGCAAGAGGACTAAGTCCAAACCGTTCGTGGGAGTTTAATGTACGCCAAAATGGATACGATGTTTCTTCAGAAGTATTTGGATATCCAGAGGCATATTACACTCCACCAATGGAAGCTCTTGAAACAATAGAGGTAGTGAGAGGTGCAGCCTCCTTGCAATATGGTCCTCAATTTGGAGGATTAGTTAATTATAAAATCAAGAAAGGAGATCCTAACAAAATACTAACCTTTGAAACGCAACAAACTGTTGGTTCCTATGGTTTATTCAATACCTTTAATGCTGTAGGTGGCACCTATAAAAAATTCTCTTATTACGCTTACATGCATCATAGAAGTGCTGATGGATGGCGCTCTAATTCGGCCTATGAAACCTTTACAGGATATATTGCTGCAAACTATCAGCTTACAAAAAAAATAAACCTTGGCATTGAATACAGTAAAATGGATTACAAAAGCCAACAGCCAGGTGGTTTAACAGATCAACAATTTAAAGAAAACCATCGTCAATCCAGCCGCGAAAGAAATTGGTTTGGTGCCCCATTTGAAACTGTAGCGCTCACTTTTGATTATCAAATCACCACAAACACAAGTTTAAAACTTAAAAGTTTTGGAAATTTTGCAGAAAGAAATAGTGTTGGTTATCTGAAATCTGTTAATTTTAATGATACCATCAATCCTTTAACAAATGAATATGCCGCGCGACAGGTAGATAGAGATTACTACGAAAATTATGGAGCGGAATTGAGAATGAGCAGTACCTACAAAATGGGTAAAAAAACAAATGTTTTAGCCTATGGAGTAAGGGCGTACAAAGGAAATACCGATAGAAATCAATTGGGCATAGGCTCAACGGGTAGCAATTTTAACCTAGTTTTAAGTAATCCTATTTATGGTAGAGCCCTCAAATTTAGAACGGTAAATTATGCTGCTTTTGTAGAACACATTTTTTATATAGGGAACAGATTTAAATTTGTTCCAGGGGCACGTTTTGAAATGATTGAAAATTCAAAAGCAGGGTATATCAATACCACCGGTGCTGGTAATATTACAGCAGAAAAAAGAAACAGAAATGTAATATTGTATGGAGCAGGCGCTGAATTTAAAGTAACATCTCAAAGTAATGTATATGCTAATTATTCAACTGCATTCCGCCCTGTTACCTTTTCAGAATTAACACCAAGTGCCACTACCGAAATGATTGATCCCAACTTAAAAGATGCCTCAGGATTTAATGCTGACTTTGGCTATAGAGGTACCCTTTGGAAATTTATTAATTTTGATATAGGTGTTTTTTACTTGAGCTATGAAAATAGAATTGGAACGCTAACACAAGATGGTGCACCATTTAAAACAAATATTGGAGCTTCGGTGAGCCAAGGCCTTGAGTCTTATGTAGAAATTGACATTGTTAAAGCTTTCACAACTAATGAAAAATTTGGCAACTTAAACATCTTTGCTTCCAATGCCTTTATTGATGCAAAGTACACCGAATGGAATAATCCAGCCATTGCCGAGGATCCATTAAAATCAATTAAAGATAAAAAAGTGGAATATGCACCTGCCTACATACACCGTTTTGGAGCTACATACAATTATAAAAAATTTTCAACCACATTTCAATACAATACAACTGCAGCTGTTTATACCGATGCTGCTAACACAGAGTTAGCTAATGCTTTAGCTACTGTTGGAAAGCTACCAGCCTATCAAGTAATGGATTTAAGTTTTTCTTTGAGCATTTTAGAAAATTATCATGTAAGAGCTGGCGTAAATAACTTAACAGATGAAAAATATGCTACGCGCAGAGCTGGTGGTTATCCCGGCCCTGGTATTTTACCGGGCAATGGTAGAACAATTTTTGTCAGCTTTGGAGCTAAGTTTTAATTTGAGCTCATTGACATCATTCTTGATTCTCTTATTTTGTTTACTTTCACGAGCAAAATTTAAGTTATGATTAAATCAACCGCCATTTCTGTAATTGCCATCATGCTT
>JBILUU010000351.1:0-3421 GCA_044370815.1 Bacteroidia bacterium | reverse complement strand
TCAAGTAGTATCGGCATTAACCATTGCATATTTATTTTTTAATTGGACTAAAAAATAAATGCAATTGGTATAATCGAACGCCTTCCATTATATTTTTCTTAACGCCATTTTCACAAGGCCAACATCATTTTTTTTAAACACCAAACTACAATGAAACATGTTAGCTATTTATTTCTAATGCAAACGCATTATTGGAATTTGGGTTTAACAATAAAAAAACGCTGCCAACTTTTAAATTTATAGTTTAATTTCGCCCCTTCAAAATATAAATATTTTTTGCTTATGTTGCGTACACACACCTGCGGAGAACTTCGAATAAATCATGTAAACGAGCACGTTGCCCTATGCGGTTGGGTGCAGGGCGTTCGCGACAAAGGGTCCTTACTTTGGATTGATTTGCGCGATCGTTACGGCATTACTCAAATAACCATTGAAACAGAAAATGCCTCGTCAGAAATCATTGATGTTGCTCGAAAGCTTGGTCGCGAATTTGTAATTAGCGTTAGTGGCAAAGTTATGGAGCGCTACTCAAAGTCAGATAAAATATTGACAGGTGACATTGAAATAAAACCAGATAAAATAGAGTTGCTCAATGCTGCAATTACCCCTCCTTTTACTATTGAAGATGAAACTGATGGGGGTGATGAACTTAGAATGAAATATCGCTATCTTGATTTACGAAGAAATCCAGTGCGTAAAAACCTTGAATTGCGCCACAGACTGGCTATTGAAACGCGTAACTTTTTAGATAAATTAAATTTTTTAGAAGTTGAAACACCTGTATTAATTAAGTCAACGCCCGAGGGTGCAAGGGATTTTGTGGTACCATCGCGCATGAATCAAGGCGAGTTTTATGCTTTACCACAATCGCCACAAACTTTTAAGCAATTGTTGATGGTAGGAGGTTTTGATCGCTATTATCAAATAGTAAAATGCTTTCGCGATGAAGATTTAAGGGCCGATCGTCAACCTGAGTTTACACAAATAGACTGCGAAATGGCCTTCGTAGAGCAGGAGGATATTTTAAATACGTTTGAAGGATTAATTAGGCATTTGTTTAAGACTGTGAAAGGAATAGATGTTCCTGCACTTACACGAATGACCTATGCCGATGCCATGAAATATTATGGGAATGACAAGCCGGATATTCGTTTCGAAATGAAATTAACTGAATTGAATGATTTGGTTAAAAACAAAGGTTTTAAAGTGTTTGATGAGGCGCAATTGGTGGTAGGCATTTGTGCCAAAGGGGCTGCCGACTATACACGCAAGCAATTAGATGAACTGACAGACTTTGTAAAACGCCCTCAAATTGGCGCCACAGGTTTGGTATATGCACGCTACAATACCGATGGAACAATCAAATCTTCTGTAGATAAATTTTATAATGAAGAAGAGTTAGCAAAATGGGCGGCTGCCATGCATGCACAACCTGGTGATTTAATATTTATCTTGGCTGGTGATGAAAACAAAACACGCAAAGCCATGTCGGAATTGCGCTTAGAGATGGGAACGAGATTAGGCTTAAGAGATAAAAATAAATTCGCTTGTCATTGGGTCATCGATTTTCCTTTGTTAGAATGGAGCGAAGAAACTGCGCGCTGGCATGCCATGCATCATCCTTTTACCTCGCCAAAACCAGAGGATATAGCGTTGTTAGAAGTTAATCCTGGTGCCGTGCGTGCCAATGCTTACGATATGGTCATCAACGGTGTTGAAGTAGGTGGCGGGTCTATCAGAATTTTTAATAAAGAGCTGCAAGCAAAAATGTTTGGTTTGCTTGGGTTTAGTAAAGAAGAAGCGCAAGATCAGTTTGGGTTTTTAATGAATGCCTTTGAGTTTGGTGCACCTCCGCATGGTGGTATTGCTTTTGGCTTTGATCGTTTGTGTTCTTTATTTGGGGGTGCCGAAGTAATCAGAGATTTTATTGCCTTCCCTAAAAATAATTCAGGTAGAGATGTAATGATTGATAGCCCATCAGTAATTGCTCAAGCGCAATTAAATGAATTGGGGATTGGGTTAAAGAAGTGATAATATAATTGATTGATATATTGCTTTGATGTCTGTTACATTGCCACAGATTCAGAGATTTTTTAACGAAAAAGATCGCAAAGCAGGCTTAGAAAAGCGCAGAAATCAATAATATCCTAAAATGCCTATTGCTAAAATTAGGCAGATCACCCATATCATGCACTTCTGTAGGGGCATACTCATATTCATACACTATGGGTGAAGCAGTTCTTTGGTTATTTTCATCTGCTTGTACGGTTTCGCAAACATTAATAAAAGAAGGTGCATTAGGCTTTAATTTTACCATTAAGGCACGGGCCGCAAAAACGGCTGGTCCTTTATCAAATAAGTTAGTCTTCATAAAACGTGATATTAAAATTTTTTATTTTCATGAAGTCTTTATCGGCAGTTAATAAAGGAATGTCTAAAAACTGTGCAGTGGCTGCAATAATACAATCGGGTAGTTTCAATTTATAGTTTTGCCTAATTGTAATGGTTTTTATTTTAATGTCTTCGGTAATATCAACTACCACACAATCATTAATGAAACTTTTAACTTTTTTATGCTCAGAGGAACTTATTCCACTATAGCCTAATAATTCCAATTGCGTTATAAATGACAAATAAATAGTTGAGTTGTCTAGTATGTTAGTAATTGTTACATCACCACCAAGCAGATACAAGGCAATATTTGTATCAATCAAAAAACTACGCCCATTCATCTCTTAGTTTTTTTTGAATTGAAAGAGGACTTTCTTTCAATTTAATTGTTCCCGTATGTTTTTTAGCATCAAACTTTTTTGTGCCCTTTTGATTTAACAATAGTTTTTCAATCGTTTGTTTGCTTTGCCCTTTTTTAATAATTGTTACCATATTGTGTGTGGTTATAATTAATACTATAACAAACTCTACTTACAAATTTACAATTTTAATTTTATTATTAATAGGCAGTACAAAACAATAAGTTAAACCGATTTCAAATTAAATCATTTTCAAATTCAATTGGCACATTAAAGATCATTCCACCACCAACAACTTGCCATCATATTTTTTATTTTGATTATCTACAACATAAGCCAACTCCACCAAATAAACAGCATTGGCCATTAAGGGCATAAAATTATTTTGGTAATTATTGCTTTGATACACTATTTGTCCCAATGCATCAAACACATTCAAGCTGCTGTTGGCAGGTAAATTATTGATGATAAAATTTTGATTTTTATTGATAATACTTGGTACAATTAATTCAAACTTTTTTAAAGAAATGTTGATGCTGTCGCTCACTAAACATCCGTTATTATCAATAGCTGTGAGGGAATAAGCACCTTCGGTTTGAATTGTGAATTGTAAATTGTAAATGGTGAATTGATTACTTTGATAGTTGGAATATTGATTTGAAAGATTGATG
>JBILUU010000350.1:0-3446 GCA_044370815.1 Bacteroidia bacterium | reverse complement strand
GGAGAAGCTGTTAAATCAATGCTTGTAGCATTATTTTCTGATAATATTAAATCCCCAATTAAATTATAAACTTCAATATTTGCTGCTGCTGAAATGGTAAAATTACCGGTACTTGGATTAGGGTAAACAAACAACTTCTTATTCTCTGAAATTGAAGTATTTGCAACCGTAGTAACAAAATTATTTACCGTTGTATTGGTTACAATTGCCGGATTAAAATCAAAATAAATATGTGCTGTATTTTCTATTTGAGTGCCTGCTGGCAAATTGGCTAAGGGCTTTATGCGGTATTGTATAAAACCTTGGCTTCCGCTAGGATCGCTAGCGCTATCAGGCAACATAATATTTTGGAATAAAAAAGTTACAATTCCATTTTGCAAAACGCTTGTATAATTATGGCTGTAATTAATTATTTCAAATGTTTGATGATTTAAATTGGTATCTAGTGTATCTTTAATATTGATATTGAAGGCGGGTGCTGTGCCCAAATTTTGAAAATGAATTGTATAGGTTATCCAATCTTGATAACCAGGTGCAACATTGGTTGGATAAGCTTCCTTATAATTGGGATCATATGAATTTACAACTAGATAGCAATAATTTAAAGAATCATTACTTTGTTCATAATCTGTATTTGTTGCTGTAATTGTGGCATTAACACAAATTAGATCACCGCTTTGAGCTGTGGTGTTAACTGTAAAGTTTAAAAGAAATGCACTTGTAATATCCACTGAACCAAAATCATTGATGGTGTAACTATAATTATTGCCATTAACGATAGGAACGAGCGCACCAGAAGGAGTGCCCGAATAGGTAATAGGTCCAGTAATGGTTAAATTTAAAGTACCAGACGCACCATTAGCACAGTTCATTCCAAACCACTGACTTAAATCACCCGCAACAACTTTTAAGGTATGCTGCTGTCCGGGAAAAACAATGCCAGATATATGAAAAGATGACATCACACCTAAATCAATACCAGGTTTGCATTCAAGATAAAAATTTACTTGCTCTGCTAAAGGATTGGCAAGTGTGGTAGTGACTACTGTATCTAAACCTGGATAATTACAATTTGAAATTAGCTGAATAGATGAAGTATCTATTGAAACTAAATTTACTGAAGGTTGAATATTGTTTTGATAAGTCCCATTAATGGCAGAAGTTACTGATGAAAAAGTATTGTTGATCGGATTAAAAAAATCAACTTTTACGTTTTTTAATCCGTGTTCTGTTACATCAATTTGACAATTTGAAATACTATCAAATATAATTTTTCCAGTAATGCCAGTTGAACCAGAACAATTTTGTGGGTTATTTATGGTATCTCCTGAAATACAAAGTGGATAGGCAAGTGTTTGCAAATTCATACAACTAACATAATTAGGCAAACAAGTAAAAGGATTGTTAGAGATGTTTAAACCGGCTGCAATGTCATTAAATGATGCTGGAAATGTTGGAAAACAAGTAATATTATTATTGCTACAATCTAAAGCCCAAATATAATTTGGCAAAGTTGGCAAGTTCGTTAATTGATTAAAAGAGCAAACCAAAGCTTGAAGGCTATTAGGCAATGTTGGAAGTTGACTTAAATTACAAGATGAACAGTATAATCCCCATAAACTATTGGGCAATGTAGGTAATGATGTAAGTGGATTTCCTCCGCAATATAATAAATCAAGGGTGGGAGGTAAAGTTGGGAGATTAGTAGCGCCAATATTTTCGCAGTATAAATTATATAATCCATTATTTAATATAGGTAAACTGCCATTTAAAGGATTATTACTACAAGTCAATTGCATCAAATTATTTGTGTTAGGAAATAAGTAGTTTAAATTATTATTTGCACAATAAAGTGTTATTAATGAACTCGGAATGGGTGGAATCGAGATGAGTGTGTTGTTACCACAAGCTAAATATGTTAATGTATTTGGTAGTGTGGGCAACTGAGTTAAATAATTGGAGTTACAGCTCAAGTTAATTAGTCCGCCAGGTAATTGAGGTAACTGAGTAATTTGGTTCGAAGCACATGAAAAATTGAGTAAACCCTGAGGTAATAAGGGTAATTGTGTAAGTTGGTTGATAGAACAATCTAAATAAAGCAAGCCTTGAGGCAATTCAGCCAAGAAATTCATACTCGCATTTATACAATACAAAGTATCTAAGTTGTCGAAATATTGAATTCCTGTAATGTTAGGCATAAATACAGGTGTATTTGCACTTCCTCCAAAATCAACTTTGGTTTCATTTACAATTTCATAACAAGTAGTATCCATCTGATTACCCTGCATGCAGCTTGGATAATTTAATGTTAACCAATTTACAAAATTGGGATCGGGAATAATTACACACGTATTGCAATTAAGGGTTGCAGCAGGACAATTATTTGGATTATTAATTACATCGTTAGTTTGGCACAGTGGCATTGCTAATGTTGCAGCATCCATTGCAGGAATATAATTAGGTAGACATGTAAATGGATTACCAACTATAACCATATTGTTGATAGTGTTAGGCAATGTTGGAAAACAAGTTATTTGATTATAGGCTGCACTAAGCACAATTAGTGAGTTTGGTAAAGGTGGAAGAGTTGTTACTGAATTGTTTGGAAATATAAGATGCTGTAGCGAAGTAGGCAAAGGATTTGGTAAAGTGGTAATTGATTCTTGGCTTAGGTCTAGCACTAACAGAGAGGTTGGAAACGATGGAAGTGTGGAAATGCTTCCAAAATTAAGAGTAAAGGAGGTTATAGAAGCAGGCAATTGTGGTAATGAACTTAAACTCGCATATTCACAATAAAATGTTGTTAAATTGGAGGGTAGATTTGAAATTTGAGTCAACTGTAATGAACCACAAGATAAATTGGTTATACTATTTGGTAAAGTTGGCAATACAGAAATAGGATTGCCTTTACATTGAAGATAAGTCAGATTAGGAGGTAAAGGAGGTAGTGTGGTTAATAAATTATTGTTTACATTAAGTGAGTTCAAATTAGTAATATATTGAACCCCAAATAAATTGGATATTCCTAAGCTTGGTATATTCATGTTGCTACCATTATAAACATTAGCCCAAACAGTATCCATTTCATTTCCGTTCATAAATGGGTAATGTGTATCCAGCCAATTTGCAAAATTAGCATCTGGAATGGTAACATACTGCGCTTGTATGCTATTAAAACTCAAACCTAAAAAGGCAAGTGCTAAAATTATTTTTGTAAAAAGTTTTTTCATGGTCTAATCGTTTTAGGTTTTGAATTATTTTTTAATACTTATTTCTACTTGCGCTTTTTAAAGATGCTACCTTTTTGTTCTTATCAGCTTTTTTAAGGTGGAAGCTTTAAGCGCCAAGGGTGTTAATGCTTCCACCTTTTACACATTTAATTTTTAATCAACTTCTCAATCCTACCACCATTCAATTTTACAAAATACATTCCTTTAGGAGCAGCA
>JBILUU010000349.1:0-3450 GCA_044370815.1 Bacteroidia bacterium | reverse complement strand
CAACGGTTGCTCAAGTTTGAGTTCCTCATTGATGGTTACTGTTAATCCTATTCCATCCTCTGAGTTTGTTGCATTGCCGGAGGAGGTTAGCGTGATTAATCCTGTTATCGAATTTAGCAGTCAAGCCACAACTGGAACAAATATTCAGTATCTATGGAATTTTGGTGATAATAATTCTTCAACAGACTACTCACCAATTTATACCTACGCGGATACGGGTAGCTATACCGTAAGCTACACGGTAACCGATGTGCTCACAGGTTGTTTTTCTGAGACTGAAAAAACAGTCATTGTTTCTCCATACTTCCGTTTGCACATTCCTAATGCTTTCACCCCAAACAACGATGGTTTGAATGATCATTTTAAAGTTGTTGGCCATGCAATAGAAGCATATAGCTTGAATATTTTTGACAGATGGGGTGGAAAAATATACGAGTCAAACAATATTCAACAACATTGGGAAGGTATTGAAAAAGGTGGTTATGCTGCCCCACAAGGTGCTTATGTGTATGTAATAAAAGTAAAGGATGTTAAAGGTAAGGATTACGAATACACAGGAACTGTAACGCTTCTTAGATAATTTACTAAGGAACATCGATTTACGTTTACAAGCCCATTCTTAGTCTAAAACCGGAACTTAGTTTGGTGTTTGTGCTGTAAGCCGTTACATATTCAAGTCTGATAAATAATCTTTGAACACCGAAACCAACTTCTACATAGTTACTGATCAGATCGTTTCTCAAATAGTGAACCGAAATTACTTCCTCCAATTTGAGCAGCTTAAGTGCGGGAATTTTATTGAATAGAAATCCTTCGAGGTTATATACTCCATGCGCTTGAATAAAGTAATTATTGGTGCTGTATGCATAATAATCGAGCAACATAAAATTTCCAGTTTCTAGATTAGATAAAATTGTTTGATTCCCATTAAAATGCATAAAATCCATAAAATAGAATGGTTTGCTCAACAAACTCTTTCCTACCATAACTTCGTAATCAAATTCACCAAATAGCTTCAATGAAAGGCGCTGACTTAAACTTGCCGTAATTCTATCGAAATAATTTTTATTCACAGCGTTGATGGTATAACCCAAGGTATACCCCACCTTGAGCTCAGGATATTTGCTTTCTACGATATACTTATAATCGGGGTAGTTGAGGTATTTTTGCTTGAATTTGATTGTGAATTCGGGATTAATTTTGAATAAATGATGTGCTTTAAATGCGGGATCATTGTTTTGAAGTTCCCTTGGATTGTTCGAAAAGTAATCCCTATTTTTTTTATCGATAAGGGTAAAATTCGAATTGTTGACTGCAGCGCTTCTATAAGCATAATCTGCCTGTATTGTTAGATAAAATCCATTGAAAATTTCACTTTTATGTTTCATCTTCAAGAAATCGGATTGATAAATTTTAAGGTAATTTCGTTCTTCAAACAATGTATAGGAAGTGTTTATCAATTCACTGATAGACATAGGTTGATACTGTACAAAATTTCGGCCGGCACTAACGGAATATTGAGCAAATTTTTTAGGATTATATCGGTAGGAATATTCTAAGGATCCAAACCATGTTTTATTAGCAAATCCATAACCCGCATCAGCAGTATATGTTCTTTTTTTCTTATCCTCATAGTTTTGCGTGTAAACAATCTTACTGCCAATCGTGAGCCCCTGCACGGTATTAAATAAAATGGTTGAAGCAGGTGAATTTATTCTCAATGATCGTTTCTTAAAAGTGTTGTTATACTCATAGCCGCCCAGTAGATTAGAAGCTTTAAACTTATTATTAACTTTGTCAACAGAGTCTTTATAGGTTTTAGTTTCTTTTATGGCCGTAACACTATCACGCCATACATAGTCTCTTTTTTCTATTGCTGTTAGCGGAACGGGCCTGTAGCTATTCCAATAAGCTGTATCTTTTTTGTTTGCACCTTCTTTTATATCGAGTAGCTGATTATTAAAAAAACCATCTTTAAATTCGGGACTGAGTATATAATTTGAATTGATCCCAATATATTTTCCACCACCCTTGAATCCAAACACATCAAATGTGAAGGTAAAATTGTTGTTAAATGGCATCCAAACATCTTTTGTAACAGGCAAGAATACCTGATCGATATACAATGTATCCACGAAATTAATTTGTGCATCTTTGGTTAAATAAAGATTGGTACTGTGTATGCGCCAGCTATCTTCCATGATGTAAATTATTCCGTTAAAGGCAGGATCATTTTTTCTTTTTGGAATTACCTGTATTTTATTAACCAACAATCCCTGATCATAAAAAGTACCCAATAATTTGTAGCGGTAGGTTAACAATGCATTTGATGAAATTGGCGAAATAAACCCGCGTGCACCCAGCCCTCCTACATCCATCGTGTTATCGTAAAAATTGAAGAACATATCGCTAGCTTGATTATAACTGAATGCTTGATTATTTCCGCTCACTAGGGATGAAATCATTTCTTCTCTTACTCGATTGGGCTTTTGATAATTGTATTTTGAAACAGACTCTGACATGTATATGATACCTGATACCGTATCCCAACTGGCCGACATGTTGACTTTCATACCCATAACACGGTTAGGTTTCTTTTTTAACTTTTGCACACCTTTTATATATACATCACAAGAAAATGCATCAACTTGCTCTTTATAAAATTTCCTTTTATTTATTGCTTGCCTGATTACTGCATAAGCAGGATCCTCGGCATCGGCATCTATAGTAAATTCCTTTATTTTTATGGCCTCCGATTTCATCATGAAGTTTACCTCCACCTCATCATTGCCTACCGTTACTGTTTTAGTTTGCATGGTATAACCAATGCTTTTTACTGAAATGTTATAATTACCTGGCTTTAATAGGAGTGTAAAATAGCCGCTTTCATTTGTTGTTGTACCAGTTGTGGTTCCGCTTACAAATACACTTGCAAATGCCACAGACTCATTTTTTTCATCAGTAACAATTCCTTTGATGCCCCCGCCAAGAGCCACATCAATACAAAAAATAAAAAAAAACAGGGATAGTAATTTTTGTTTCATACTTTTTTTTTGCGATATGACGAAAATAGCTATATAAAGTTACAGAATACCACATCAATTACAAACATCATGATGCACAAAAGTGCAAATAATACCATTATTATAAATGGCTAATGCCACAAAACAAAATATACTACAATCCGAATTGATTAACAGAAGTTACGAATGTAACGTATTGGTTATTTTGTATCGATTACACTTTCAACCCAAATTAAGCAATAGGAGATTTGGAAAATCGAACTACTTGCTTTAGTTGGGTTAATCCCGATATAGAAAATGTTATCAGATTTGTAAAAATCTGATTTACAATTTCTTTATCGTTTACGCATTTCTAATGCGTAATCTGGACTTTGGCTTTTTTATAAAAAAGGGAAAATAACTTTTCGTTTTCCCTTTTTTTTTATTG
>JBILUU010000348.1:0-3452 GCA_044370815.1 Bacteroidia bacterium | reverse complement strand
TTAACCCAACTAAAGCAAGTAGTTCGATTTTCCAAATCTCCTATTGCTTAATTTGGGTATAATTGATGCCCAACAATATGGGAACTGCGAAGCAAATCCCATTAAACCCACAATTCCAACTGCGTAATCTGGGTTTAATTGAACTAAAAAATAAATGCAATTGGTATAACCCAACGAAAGCAAGTAGTTCGATTTTCCAAATCTCCTATTGCTTAATTTAGGCTTAAAGTAAAAACTTATTGTGGCGCATCATGGGCATACACAATTAAAGCCCTATTCTTTTTGCCTGCATGAGCGCTCAAATTTCTTTATGCCTAATATCAAGCAACTATCAAACTTGCACTGTTTTATACTTACCTTTTGACTTTCTGATATTTACAGCTACTACTTTGTATTCAGGGCACAAGGCATCAGCATCTGCAACACTTGAAGTAATGTCATTCATCTTAATCTCAGGAAAATGAAATGTTGATGACAAGACACCTGGCATCACTTCATTGGTGATACGCGCTTTCACATCAATTTTACCGCGGGCAGAAGAAATACATACCAGGTCGCCATCTGTAATATGGTGCTTTTGTGCATCATCAGGATGAATCATTAAAACATCCTCAGTAAGAATTTTGGCATTGTTGGTTCTCCGCGTCATTGTACCGCAATTGTAATGCTCTAGTTCGCGGTTAGTGGTGAGTATGTAAGGAAATTCATTTTTATTTTCTTCCAACTCGCGCGATTCCTTCCATGAAGCTTTTTCGAATTTCCCTTTACCACGCTTGAAAGTATCTGTGTGTAATATTTCTGTATCTGTACCATCAGGCAATACCGGCCATTGCTTTCCGTTGTCGCCAAGTTCATTCCATTTTACACCTGCAAAAAAGGGAACTATTTGGGCTATTTCCTGCAGTACATTTTCTGCTGTGTAATTTGGTTGAGGATAGCCCATATGTTGCATCAATTCAACTACAATTTGTCCATCGGGTTTAGTACCTTCGATTGGTTCTACCACAGCATTCACTCTTTGAATTCTGCGCTCCCCGTTAGTAAATGTACCCGACTTTTCGAGGAAGGAAGAGGCAGGCAATACCACATGCGCCAACATAGCTGTTTCGGTCATAAATATTTCTTGAACAATTAACAAATCAAGACTATTGAGCGCTTGTTTAACGTGATTGGTATTGGGATCTGTTTGTGCATTATCCTCACCCATTAGCCAAAGTGCCTTTAATTTTCCGCCAATTGCGGCATCATACATTTGAGGAATTTTGTAACCTATATGTAGTGGTAATTTAGCTTGATAAAAGCTTTCATATTTAGCATGATACTCGGGATTGGTAACATCAAAATAGCCTGCGCCTTGATGTGGCTGGCAACCCATATCAGCTGCACCTTGCACATTGTTTTGTCCTCTTAGCGGATTCACGCCTACCCCTCTCCTGCCTATATTTCCAGTTATCATAGCTAAATCGGCAATCAGCATCACAGTGTATGTACCCTGCGAATGTTCGGTTACACCTAATCCATGAAACGACATCGCATTGGCAGCCGAGGCATAGGCCAAAGCAGCAGCTCTAACCAACTCCTTGTCAACACCCGTAATAGCAGCATGCTCATCCATATTCAGCGACAGGATATGTTTCTTAAAATCCTCATAACCTTCGGTGCGCTCTTCAATAAACTGCTTGTTTTCTAGACCTTCGTTGATGATGTAATAAAGCATCATATTCAATAACGCAACGTTTGTTCCCGGCTTTAACTGCAAGTGATAGGTGGCATATTTGGCTAACTCGGTCCTGCGCGGATCAATCACAATACCGGGTTTCTTCATCATAAATTGTTTGATTTTGGCTCCTGTTACCGGATGCGCATCGGTAGGATTGGCACCAATGACCATCACAAAATCAGTATACTTTAAATCAATGATTGAATTTGTAGCAGCTCCTGTTCCAAAGGTGCGTTGCATACCCAATGCTGTTGGACTGTGACAAACTCTTGCGCAGCTATCGATATTGTTGGTACCAATAACAGCACGCATAAATTTTTGCATCAAGTAGTTTTCCTCATTGGTGCATCTTGCGGATGAAATCCCTGCAATGTAATCAGGTCCGAAGTTTGTTTTAATGCGTGTTAATTCTTTGGCAATATAATCGTATGCTTCTTCCCACGTTGCAGGTTCAAAAACTCCATTTCTCTTTATTAAAGGGGTCTTTAATCGATCGGGATGATTATAAAACGAGAATGCAAATCGTCCTTTTAAACAGGTATGACCAGCATTGGCAGCTGCATCGTAGGGAGCTTGAATAGATTTGATTTTTCCGCCTGACACAGCCACTTCGAGATTGCAACCAACACCGCAATAGGTACAAACTGTCCTGGTTTTTTTATCTACCTCTATCGATTTGGATTCAAAAATATCGGAAATAGCAGATGTAGGACATGCTTGCGCACAAGCGCCACAACTCACACAATCTGATGCTGCAAAATTATCGTTGTAGCTTTTAATGATATGACTGTCGAAACCTCTTCCTGCCATGTTCAGCACAAATTCGCCCTGCACCTCATCGCATGCACGCACACATCTAAAACAATTGATACATTTCGAAAAATCAGAGGTCATGTAGGCATGCGATAAATCTTTTTCACGATCTAAATGATTTTTCCCTTTGGGATATCTTACATCTCTAATTCCAACTCTTGCTGCCACCTCTTGGAGTTCGCAATTGTTGTTTACCTCACAAGTAAGACAATCGAGCGGATGATCGGTAAGTACCAACTCAATAATATTTTTTCTCAGGTCTTGAATACGCTTGGAGTCGGTGTAAATAAAGGTGTTAGGGGAAGCAGGGGTGTGGCAAGAGGCCATTGTTTTAACTGGTCCACCGGCTACAAGTGCCACATCTACACTACAAACTCTACACGAACCAAATGGTTCCAAATTAGGCGCATCGCAAAGTGTAGGAATAGTCTTTTTATCAAAGTGTCGCCTCACGAACTGCAATATTGTTTCACCCGGCAGCAAATCATAGGCCTTATCATTGATGTACGCCTGTGGAACATTACTGATTTGATGAACTTTATTTTCCGGTATCATATTATTTTTTGATGCCTTATTTTCCATTTTACAACCTGTTAAAATGATTCATGATTATTTAAAATAAACCTGTAATTCCTCATTAAAATATTGAAGCGCATTTTTCATCGGCAATGGCAATCCACCACCAAGCGCGCATAGTGAACCTATTTCCATGGTTTGTAATAAATCGGTAAATAACTTTTTGTCTATCTTATAATTTTCATCTATTGCCTTGATTAACATTTCAGCCCCTCTTGTTGAGCCCAATCTACAAGGAAAACACTTGCCACAGCTTTCGTGTGCCGTAAACTGAAACAAATGCTTCAAATAATCGATGATTGGAAAATCTTGTGGAATACAAACTACCGATGCATGCCCCAAT
>JBILUU010000037.1:0-12554 GCA_044370815.1 Bacteroidia bacterium | reverse complement strand
GCTTACGGCTTCACTAAAAGTAACATCTACGTTCAATGCATTAATAGCAGTTGCAGCAATAAGTTGAGGTGGTGTTGTATCAACAACTATTGGCCCTGCTTGGATATCATCAAAAAAATGTTTTTGAAAAAAAGATGCCGTTGATTGCACAATTGAAAATCCAAAAAATCCACCTGTTAATACCGTAGCATCGTTCACTAAACCTTCGTTGGTATAAGTGCTGCCCGTGCCGCTCATGTCTCGTTCAAGGGTCCAATCATTGCCCGCAGTCCTTGTTACCTTAATTTTTATGTTGTTGTTCGAGAAGTTGGTAATGCCATCAACGCCATCAATAATTTTGGTATTAGCGCCTGACACTCTTCTGTACAAACAAATATCATCTTGTGTACTTCCAATGCGAACAAAATAGCCACTTGATGTCGCTGCCTGAAGATTAGCATCATCAGAGGTGAGAAATGCGTCAACATAGTTCGCACTCGAAGTATTAAACTGAAGGTTCACAAAAAACTCCCACTGACAATCATTAATCAAGGTGCTTGGCGTGGAAAGGTAATAACTGCTGTTAGGGATATTTTTATTGGAGCGAAGCTTGTTGTTAGCACTCACAGGGGCAATAACAAATACCGAGTCATCACCTGTCCACTGCGGATTAGCTGTGAAATTGCCATCAGTGAAGTCTTCTGTGAGTTGTGCCTGAGCTTCAACAAACAAAAAAACATATAGTATGGTAAAAAAAAATCTCATAGAAATTACTTGCTTCTCGTTCTAATCGGTAAATATAAAAATTACTTTTAATAACTTCACTTTGAAATTATTAAAGAATTACCATATTTGTATGATGAAAAGTGCTTCTGTTAACGATCTTAAATATGCGCTGCATAACCTCAGCTCAAAAGAGTTGATACAGGTTTGTTTACGTTTGTCAAAACACAGTAAGGAAAGTAAAGAATTACTCACCTATTTATTGTTTGATGCTGATAACGAATTACAATATATTGAGCAAATCAAAGCTGATATTGATGAATATTTTAAGAATCTTTTATTTGTGAACTTTAGTAATTTACTAAAGAAGTTAAGAAAAGCAGTCAGATTAACCAATAAGTATATCAAATTTTCGGGCAGTAAAAATGTAGAGGTGGCTGCGCTCATTCATATTTGTTTTAAACTGAGGCCTTTTGTCGAAAGAATTGAATCAACAGCCCTTGACAATCTTTATCAAAGGCAGTTAGAAAAAATTGATAAGGCGCTGCTCAAGCTTGACGAAGATTTACAGTTCGATTATAAACAAGACAGAATACAAATTCAATTATATTAAAATGACCATTGATGAAGCCCAAAAAAAAGTTGACCACTGGATAAAAACTCATGGAGTACGTTACTTCAACGAACTTACCAATATGGCAATTCTTACCGAAGAAGTTGGTGAGGTGGCGCGTATCATCTCTCGTAAATATGGTGAACAATCCTTTAAAGAAGGTGATAAACATGACCTTGGACAAGAACTGGCTGATGTGCTTTTTGTGCTGATATGCCTTGCCAATCAAACCGGTGTTGATTTGCAAAACGAACTCACAAAAAACCTCGAACGAAAAGCGGTAAGAGATCACGACAGACACCATCAAAATAAAAAACTTTAACGCTTGATCAGCGGTGTTTAATTGATGATCTGTTTAATATGCTTTTTGAATCAAATGTTGTAAAACAAATTAAGTTGTGACATACCCGCTTTTGAGAATAAGATATTATCAATTGTTGCGCATACTCAAAGAGGGCGGTTTAGGTAGTATACTACTTCCTATTTTTATTGCAGGCTTAGTGAATGCGGCTTATGTGGGATACTGTCAAGAAGATCGCGCAATTGCAGTAACGGGCATGTTGCTATTATTGTGTGTAAGTTTGCAATTAAATAGAAAGGATAAAAATTTTGTTCGCCTACACGTATTGGGTTGGCACAGGCAAATGTATTTCGAATATGTATTGCTTACCATTCCGTTTGCAATCACAGCGTTGTTTACAAAACAGTATTATCATTTTCTACTATTGTTGTTGATACTTTTTTTTGTTCCAAGGTTGCATATAAATCGACCTAAGGTAACGCTTATTCCAAATCTATCAAAACTTTTGAACCCATCTGACTCAATTGAATGGATAGCTGGCATAAGAACTTCTGTATACACCTTATTGCCTATTTATGTGGTGGCCATAATTGGCTCTTTTGTGCGTATTTTACCTTTAATAATGTTGTGGTTAATGACTGCCACTATTATTAATTTTTATAATGAATTTGAAGATGTTCAATCGTTAAGGGCAATACATCAAAATGCCAGAAAATTTCTTCATCATAAAATGCTGGTGCATGCCAAAAGAATTATTTTTTTGTACAGTCCCATACTAATCGTAAATGCTGTTTTTAACCCTTCTTTTATTGATATCAATATCCTTTTTATGTTGGTACAAGTTGCCTTAATAATCTTTGCAATTAATATGAAATATAGCAGCTATGTGCCGGCAACAAAAAATAATACTACAAATTCCATTTTCTCATTGGTGGTTATTAGTGCTGTTGTTCCTTATTTACTACCTTTACCATTGATATTTGCAATCATCTATTACAAAAAAGCTATTCGAAATTTAAATCAATATTTCCATGATTAGTATCCGTAATCTTAGTTATGCATTTAATCAAAAAGTTGTGCTCAATGGATTGCAAATTGACTTTGAAGAGCCTAAAATAATTGGCATTGCAGGCCTCAACGGTGCGGGTAAAAGTACGTTTTTTAATGTGCTTTCCGGATTATATAAAACCAATGAGCAGGTACTTTTTAGAGATGATCAACCGCTTGACTTGAATACTGTTGGTTATCTCGAAACCAATAATTTCTTTTACAGCAATATTACCGGTAATGAATATTTAAAAATATTCAACAAAAGCAACGAAGAATTTAAGTTAGATAACCTGCAGGCATACTTTCAATTGCCGCTTGACAATTTAATTGATTCCTATTCAACAGGAATGAAAAAAAAGCTTGCTTTGTTGGCTTTACTCAAACAAGATAAGCAAATTTATTTGTTAGATGAACCTTTCAATGGTCTCGACCTCGAGAGCAATAAAATATTGGAATGGCTCATTACAGCGCTTTTCAATAAAGGAAAAACAGTCTTTATTTCTTCACACATCATCGATCCGCTTTTAAGTGTGTGTTATCAAATTTGCTATCTAGAACACGGTAGGTTTACCAGTGTTTTTGAAAAGAGTCAATTTCACCTCGTGGAAGAAGCCATTTTTGGTAAGTTGAAGCAAGAAGCGCAGCATATCATTCAAGATTCCATATGAATTCATTGCTCAACAAGCTAAAATTTTATGCTTACTGTTAAAAGTATGGCGATAAAGTCTTTATTTTGTAATCATAAAAAAGAAAGGTTTTGAGTATAGTTAAGAAAACAAGAAAAAAAGCCGGAGAATATTTTCTAAGAAAAGAGTTTGCCAACATCAGCAGAAACATAGCGGTAACTAACTTTGAGGAGGCCGAAACAATCGCCCTTATTTTTGATGCAACCGATAAAGAAGAATTTGAAGTTGTAAAAAAATATATTAAAAAGCTCAAAGAGAACAAGCGAAAAGTAAGAGCCATAGGTTTTTATGATGGAAAAGAAGAACCTGTGCTCATGAGTTCAAAATTGGAGTACGATTTCTTCTCAAGAAAGCAACTTAAATGGTACCTCAAACCTGATGATCCCATAGTGGAGAATTTTATGCAAGAGCCATTCGACCTGCTCATCAACTTGTGTATGAACTTTAAAACACCCTTGCTTTATGTTACAGCTTTATCAAGAGCTAAATTTAAAGTAGGCCGACAACACACCCAATATGAGCCATATTATGATTTGTTGCTCAGTGTGGAAGATGGCACCGGATTGAAAAATTTTATTGCTGTAGCCGAGAAATATCTATCAATGATTCAACCAAAAAAATAATATGCAAAACAAACTAAAAGGTACAGGTGTTGCCATTGTTACTCCTTTTTTAAGCAACCAAGCAGTTGATTTTAAAGGACTCGAAAATTTGGTTGAAAGACTTATTACGCAAGGAATAGACTACATTGTGGTACTAGGAACTACAGGCGAAACGGCTACGCTATCAAAAGAAGAAAAGCATGATGTTGTTGCGTGTATCAAAAGTAAGAATGCTGGTAGAGTGCCGCTTGTAATTGGTATAGGGGGTAACAACACCGCTGAATTGGTAAAGCAGTTTGAAACATTCTCCGATAAAGAATTTACTGCTGTGTTATCTGTTTCACCTTACTATAACAAGCCATCTCAGCAAGGTATTATCGCGCATTACAAAGCCTTGTCTGCTGCTTCTGCGCTACCTATCATTTTATATAATGTGCCCGGAAGAACCGGATCTAATTTGACTGCACAAACAACCTTGTATTTGGCTCACGAAGTACCCAATATTTGTGGTATAAAAGAAGCCTCAGGGAACATGGAACAAATCATGCAAATTATTAAAAGCAAACCAAAGGATTTTATGGTAATTTCAGGTGACGATAATTTAACACTGCCGATCATTGCAGCCGGAGGGGCAGGCGTGATTTCGGTAACGGCCAACGCTTTTACAAGCGACTACAGTAAAATGGTTACGCTTTGTTTACAAGGTAATTTTGAACAAGCACGTACCCTGCACTATCAACTTACAGGGCTTACCGATCTATTTTTTGCCGATGGCAATCCCGGTGGTGTAAAGGCCGCATTAAAAATACTTGGCGTGTGTGGCGATACGGTGCGCTTGCCGCTTGTTAATGTAAATGCGAGTGTTCAACAACAAATAGAATTTGCCATTGCCAACTACAATTAAAACAAGAGCTGTTTAGAAATCCGTTTTTCTTTGTAATTGAACTAGAACATTAAAATCAAATTTTTTTTTCATAACCTTTGATTTGATTCAAAGCTTATAATAGTATATCTTTCAGTAGTTTTGAGCATTAATTTTGTCTGATTTGAAAAAGGAATTTAATAGTGTTGTTGGCAGGTTAAAAATGTTACTCTAATTAAATTAACCACAAAATAAAGTAAAAGCAGAGCTTTAAAATGGAAATAAAGCGCATACAGCTTGATTATCGCTCGGCCTTAATAAAGGCAGGTAAGCACTGTGCCTACCAAGAAAGATCGCAACACGAGGTAAGGAATAAACTGTATGAATGGGGGGTAAGAGGCGAAGATGCCGAAAATATTATTGTAGAATTAATCAATCAAGGGTATATCAATGAAGAACGTTTTGCAATACAGCTGGCAAATGGAAAATTCAGAATTAAACATTGGGGAAAGGTAAAAATTACCCAAGCCCTCAAATTGCATCATGTGTCGGCATACTGCATTAAAAAGGCATTGCAGCAAATACCCGATGATGATTACATTAAAAGTTTAAAGAAAGTATTGCAAACTAAAACTAAAAGTATCAGTGGTAAAATGACACCACTAAAAATGCGTAAACTCATGCATTTCGCACAATCAAAAGGATACGAAATTGACTTAATAAGAAAGGTGTTGAAGGCAGATGAGGACTAACCTAATAAGCAATTAGGCAGAGGCCAAGTAATCTCTTATATCCTCCATCAGCCACATTGGTGTGCTTGTTGCTCCGCATATACCAACACTTTCACCATCATTAAACCATGCAGGATTAACCTCATTCAGCGATGAAACAAAAAATGTTTTCTCGTTTACTTCTTTACATACGTTGTACAATACTTTTCCGTTGCTCGATTTGGTTCCTGCAACAAAAACCACCTTATCAAACTTACAAGCAAACTTTCTCAATTCATTATCACGGTCAGCAACTTGCGTACAAATAGTATCGTGCGCATTCACCTTTATACCACGCTCTCGCAAAATCTTGGTAATCTCTCCAAAACGTTGCTTACTTTTTGTTGTTTGCGTGTATACAGTAATCTCATTAGGAATAGCACTTTGATCTAGCTCTTCAATATCGGCAAAAACAACACCTTTGTTATGAATTTGACCCATCAGTCCTTTTACCTCTGCATGGCCTTGCTTTCCAAATAGAAATATATTTTCTTGATTGTCAAAAGATTTTTTGATACGATTTTGAAGTTTCAAAACAACAGGACAAGTGGCGTCAACCAAAGTAATATTATTTTCAATAGCTGTTTGATATGTTGAGGGAGGCTCACCATGTGCACGGATCAAAACAATTTCATCTTTTAAAGTTGAAAGATGATCATGATCGATGGTAATTAAACCCATTCTTTTGAGTCTATTAACCTCTTCATCATTATGTACAATATCACCTAGGCAATATAAATAGCCTTGAGATTGTAATATTTCTTCGGCCATTTGAATGGCATAAACCACTCCAAAGCAAAAGCCGGAATGTTGATCGATAGTGAGTTTCAAGTTTAACATGGTGTATGTTTTTAATTGTTCTTACTGACTAAGTTTTACAACTATATCTGATAACAATTTTTTTTCTGCATTGTTGCAAAAAGAACTTTTTAAAATGTTTGAAGCGAAAAATTTATACATCGCTTTATTTTCATTTGAGGCACTGATACCGCTTAATCCGTCAATAATTACCTTCTTGTCTTCGTGCACATGTTTGCTGTAACCCAAATAAGTAGGCATGGCCGATTCAACCGAAAAACGCATGTACCTGATTTCAATATTGTTTCCGTTGAGCGCAATGGCCTTATTTAATTTTTCAGTTGCTCTTTTTACATAATTTAATTTAGAGAAAGGATTGAAGGCGTGCTTGGCCAATAAGGCCTCTGTAGCACCCCAATAAGCATACTCTAACGAACCTGCTGAAGGGTTTAATTTAGTAAGCTGATTAAAAAGTTGATTGGCCTTGCCTTCATCATCCATTGCAAGATTAAAATCACGTCTGATGTTTTTGATATCACCACCGTATACAAGCTTTGCTGCAACCACATGCATGATGCTGCTCAATAAAATGACGTATAGCCAATGACGATACATTAAATCAAATTTAAAGTATGCCTGAAATAGCAACTGATAATCAGCGCATACTTTCTGAAATCGGGTATTCTGATTCGCTCAGACAGTATGGTACTTGCTGATAGCGATTGAATTTTTGTAAACAAAGAATAGTAATATACATAGGCAACATAAACACCAAATCTTGCACCACGCGGCAATTGCTTGATACCTTCTAAACCTGCTTTAAAATCCTGCTCAATATCTAATTCAATTTGCTTCTTTTTCTGCTCATTAAATTTATCTAACTCAAATCCCGGAAAATAGGCGCGTCCCAATGCAAAGTAATCGGCTTTTAAATCACGTAAAAAATTAATTTTCTGAAAGGCAGCACCCAAACGCATTGCCTGTGGTTTCAAAGCTTGATAATATGTATTGTCGCCTTCGGTAAAAACTCTTAAACACATTAAGCCAACAACCTCTGCCGATCCTAAGATATAGTCTTCATAGCTGAGTTGCTCGTAATCTTTCTTGTTTAAATCCATCTTCATACTTTTCAAAAATCTATCAATCAATTCATGATCGATTCCATACTCATTCACCACCTTTTGAAAGCTGTTGAGTATAGGATTCAAACTAATTTTTTCTTTGATAGCCGCATAGGTGTCGTGTTCAAATCTTTCAATCAAATCAAGCTTGTTGTGTTCATGAAAGGTATCTACTATTTCATCGGCAAACCGCACAAATCCATAAATTCCGTAAATAGGATCGCGAAATTTTTTGTTTAAAGATAAAATACCAAGCGAAAATGAAGTGCTGTAATTTTGAGTGGTAATTTTACTGCACTTAAAACTATTTCTGTGATATAGAGCAATTTGATCCATTACTGTAATTTGAATTGTTTGATAACTTCTTTCGCAACTACCTCTCCCGAAATGAGTGATGGTGGAACTCCGGGTCCCGGAACAGTAAGCTGTCCGGTAAAAAATAAATTGTTTAATTTCTTACTCTTTAACGATGGCTTCAATAATGCTGTTTGCATCAATGTATTGGCAAGCCCATAGGCATTTCCTTTAAAGGAATTATAATCTTCCATAAAGTTTTGATGCGCATAACTTCTTTTGAATATGATGTGTTTTTTGATGGATTGATTGGTAAGAGTCTCTAAACGTTGCATCACCATGTCAAAGTACTTTTCTCTAATGGCTGGTGTATCCTCTATGCCTGGTGCAACAGGGATTAATATAAAAACATTTTCCTTGCCTTCGGGAGCTACCAAATGATCAGTAACTGATGGGCAACTCACATAAAACAAAGGTTTGGAAGGCCATTGTGGTTGATCGTATATTTCTATGGCATGTTGCCCAAAATCTTCATCAAAAAATAAATTATGATGTTGTAGGCCGGTCAACTTTTTGTCTATACCTAAATAAAAAAGAAGAGAAGAAGGAGCCATAGTGCGCTTATCCCAGTAGGAAGCAGAGTAATTTCTGTATGGTGATTCAATCACCTCTTGATCTATATGATGGTAATCGGCACCGGCAATTACAATATCGCACGAGTGCTCATCTGTAGAGGTAATTACCTTGGTAACTTTACCTTCTTGATGAGCAAAGCTTTTTACAGCTTGGTCAAATTTTATTTTTACCCCAAGAGAAGTTGCCAACGCAACCATTCCTTCTACAATTTTGTGCATGCCGCCCTTTGGGTACCAAGTCCCCAAATTTATATCGGCATAATTCATCAAACTATATAACGCAGGTGTTTGCTCTGGCTTAGCACCTAAAAATAACACAGGAAACTCCAACAAACTAACAATTTTGGGATTGCTGAAATATTTTTTAACGTGCGCACTGTGTGAAGTAAATAAGTCAAGTTTTAATAAACCCTTGAAAAAGTCGTATGTGAGGAATTCAGTAATACTCCTGCCGGGTTTAAAAACCAAATCTTTGATCCCAACCTCATATTTAACGGCAGCTTCTTGAAGGAATAGTGATAACTTTTTACCGGCTCCGGCCTCAATACCATCTAAAAAAGAGGCTAATTCGCCAACGCTTGCCGGAATATCCCATTTATCATGTTCACTGTAAATTACTTGATAAGAAGGGCTCAATCTTACCAATTCATAATAATCAGATACTTTTTTTCCAAATTGACTAAAAAATCTTTCAAAAACATCAGGCATCCAGTACCAACTTGGTCCCATGTCAAACAGGAAGCCTTGCTCTTCAAACTTTCTGGCCCTGCCACCCGGAGTGGAATTTTTTTCGAGAATAGTTACATCATAACCCGCTTTTGCCATAAAACAAGCCACTGAAAGGCCCGCAAAGCCCGATCCTATAACGATAACTTTTTTGTTAATCATTTACTTTTAAAAATAAAACAAAGTAAATGTAAGCTTTTATCTGAAATCTTTTAATTCTAACATTAATTGTTTTCTCGCTAGAAAGATACGACTCTTTACCGTACCTATGGGAAGTTCAAAACGATCGGCAATCTCTTTGTATTTGTATCCTTCAAAAAACATTTTAAAAGGAACACGCAAATCTTCACTCAAACCATCAATAGCTTTATTGATATCTTTCATGGAAATTTGTGATACTGGTGAACTTACTCCACTGTTTTGAGGAATATTCATGTAATACAAATCTTTGGTATTGTCAATGATTTGATTCACCTTTACCGATCTTCTGTAATTGTTAATGAAGGTGTTTTTCATGATGGTGTATAACCATGCTTTTAAATTAGTAGCATCAGTAAATTTGTCTTTATATACCAAAGCTTTCACTAGCGTATCTTGCAATAAATCTTTGGCATCTTCTGAGTTAGAAGTTAAACTAAGCGCAAAGTAGCCCAGCGCTGATTTGAAGTTTAGAACTTGTTTGTTGAATTCGATTGTTGACATGGTTGTAAATATTTTGTGGAACAAAAGTAATTAAAGATTAAACAAAAACAAATTAAAAAGAATAAAAAATCACTTAATGTTTAAATAAGCATATCAAAAAGTAAACAAAAATACTGATGTGAGTTCTTTAAGTACTAAAAAAAATTCGGTAATAAATTGAAAATAAGCTATTTATATATTGTCAATCTAGCCGATAGTAGAAAACTGCTTTCCTGTGATGTTTAATTTAAACGGTTGTTATTAACACAATTTAATTTTTTAGGAGGTAAACTATGTGATATGCCCAATTTATTTTACTGGTGTCACGTATATAATGTAACAAATTAATTTACTGTAATTATGCATAATTCTTGCCGATAGGCATATGTCACAGTTTAACCCGAATTAATCAGTAGAAGTTACGTATGTAACGCACTAGTGATTTTATGAGGGCAATCCCGCTTAGCAGGTGTTTTCAATCCATTCAACCAATGGATTGAATTACAGCTGTTTTAGCGATTCCGCATTTTCTAATGCGGAATTTGGGTTTAATTTGATTGTTTGCTAGTATCCCAACGATAGTAGTCAAAGAATGGCACCATATCAGATGCTTTAACAGCAGTAATACCACTTGCATTTGTTTTTTACTCCAACTTTACCCCTATTAATCAGTATAAATTGAGATGATATACTATAATTGTTACCGACATTAACGATTCGCATCTACATGATGGCACAAGTTGCTAATAACAGAGAAAATGATCTGTGAAGTCAAATAATCGCAGTCACTCACTTAGAAAAGAAGGTTGTTCAGAATTGGGTATTGTTGAGCGCGCCCTATGAATTATTTGTTACATAACTTATCAACTCCTCAGGAGTCTTAAAGAATTTTACTCGCGGTGGAAACTTAATTTCGGTATTGAAAAACTGGTATCCTGATACTAGTATTTGCTGACGTTTAAAATCATTGCTCAGATTGCCAATATACTCCTCTACACTCATTTCTGCAGGTATGCAGGTAATTATCGTAATAATAAATTCTGGTTGATGTAAATCAGTAACCATTTTTATATCATTGTAAGGCACTGACTGCCCTAAATAGATGGTTTTGTAGCCGTTTTTTCTTAAAATAAGATTGGCAAATAATAAATTAATTTCATGTAACTCATTTTCAGGCAAGAACAGTAAACATTTCGATTTCTGTTGACTAATACTGTGGGTAATGCCATCTATGGCTGCAATCAATTTTTGACGCACAAGGTTTGAAATAAAGTGCTCTTGCGCTGGATTGATAGAATTAGTGATCCAAAGTACGCCAACTTTTACCATAAAAGGCTGCACAATTTCAAGAAAAGTTCTTTCAAAACCTTTGCGCAAAATATTTGAAGAAAGAAATTTCTCAAACCTATCTTCATCAAGCTCTGTCATTGCAATTATTAAATTGTCAATTTGAACATTGGTGTCGAAATTGGTTTCAGTAACCTTTAATACAGATGCCAAAATTTCTTCTTTTGGCATTTGTGCAATTTTCGAAATTTTATAACCACAATTGTTTAAAATGCCAATGTTGAGTAACCACTTTAAGTCCTCATCATTATAATTGCGAATATTTGTATCAGACCTATTAGGATTGATAATATTATAACGTTGTTCCCAAATCCTTATAGTGTGGGCCTTTATACCTGAAATGCGCTCTAAATCTTTGATAGAATATGATGACACTTTTGAATTTTATTAGATATTGGTGAATATCTACCTACAACACAATTAATTGTCAATTGTTTACGACTTACAAAAAAATAGGTGATTGATTGTAAAAAGTAGGTGAATTTTTTAATGCTGAAAATTATGCCTAAATCACCCTGTTTTTAGTGCTTTTAATTAACCTTCGATGTGAATTAGACACCCGATTTCATAAAATCAATTAAATACGTCTACAAAAACTTATTTTATCAAGATTAATACAACTTTAATGAATAAAATATGTTTTACATTAGTGGTCGTTAATAACAATATTGAATTAAAATGTATAGATTGTTTCCTGGAGAAGTTTTTAAAGAGTTTGAAATTAAGGATAAATTAAAACTTAAATATGCGATTTCAAATTATGGTCGTGTGGTGAGCTTTAGTGATAAACCTGAGAATGGTAGATTAATCAAGAATAGCCAAGTAAATGGCTATCAGCTGTTCAGATATGTGTTAATTATTGAAGGAAAAAGAAAATTTAAACAACTATTTATTTATAAATTAGTTGCCGAATATTTTATCCCCAAAACTTCACCAGAGCAAGAATATGTAATTCATGTTGATTTTAATCGATCAAATGATTTTGTCAATAATTTGAAATGGGCAACATTGGAAGAAAAACGCGCGCACATCAAAAAAAGTCCACACGTAATTGAAGCCAAGAAAAAATTGATTGAGCACAATATCAGGTCTGACGGGCACAAACTCACCGAATCGCAAGTAATCTTGCTGAAAAAGAAATTACTGGATCCAAACCGAAAAGTTAGATTAAAAATATTGGCACGACAATTTGGCGTTACCGAAATGACCTTGCACCGCATTAGAACAGGGGAGAATTGGGGACACATAAAGGTATAATCAAGCTGCTTTAGCAATGCTGCATTTTCTAATGCAAAATTAGGGATGTACACATAACCAAATTTAACCCAGATTACGCATTAAAAATGCGTAAACGATAAAGAAACTG
>JBILUU010000346.1:0-3462 GCA_044370815.1 Bacteroidia bacterium | reverse complement strand
CAAGGGTGATCATATTAAAATTCAATCAATCATTTTAAACACACCTCGTATACATGCCTTGGTATTGAAAGATGGCAAAGCCAATTGGGATATCACCAAACCTTCGGCTGATACAACAAGCACTGCAGAAGAACCAAGTAAATTTCAATTGAGTTTAAAGAAGTTTGCTATCAATAATGGATATTTGCTTTACGATGATCAACAAGGAAATATGCGCGCAGAATTAGCAGGTTTAGATCATGAACTGCAAGGCGATTTTACCCAAGATAATTTTTTAATGAACACCATTACTAAAATTGCTTCGCTCGATGTTGCTGAAGGTGGCGTGCGTTATTTTAAGCATGTAGAAACCGAAATTAAAGCCGATTTGGAAATGGATATGAAGGCATCGAAATATACTTTCAAAGAAAATGAATTTAAACTCAATGCCCTGGTATTTGGTTTAGATGGCTTTGTGGCCATGCCTAAAGAAGATATTGACATGGATATTAAATTCTTGGCAAAAAAAGCTTCTTTTAAAGAATTTTTATCGCTGATTCCGGGTGTGTATACCAAAGATTTTTCCGATGTTAAAACCGCTGGTAATTTGGCTTTTAACGGATATGCAAAAGGAACTTACAATAATAAAATGATGCCTGCCTTTGGTTTGACTTTGAAGGTAGATAATGCCATGTTTCAATACCCATCATTACCTAAAAAAGTGGAAAACATTAACATCGATTTAAGTGTAAGCAACAAAGATGGTGTGCCTGATAACACCATCACAAACATTAGAAAATTCCATGTTGAAATGGCGGGTAATCCGGTTGACGTGCGCATGTTAATTACCACACCTGTGAGCGATGCAAACATTGATGGCATTGTTAAAGGTAAGGTTGATTTAAACAGCATGAAGGATATTATTCCTATTGAAAAAGATGAAAAATTAAATGGGATGATTACTGCCGATGTTGTGTTAAAAGGACGTATGTCAGCCATTGAAAAAGAGCAATACCAAGATTTTAATGCCAGTGGAAATATGACCATTGAAAGTATGCAATACCAGAGCAAAGCTACACCCTATGGCGTTAATATTAAAAAAGCATCCTTAGATTTTACACCAAAGTATTTGGACTTAACAGCTTTTGATTGCCTGATAGGGAAAAGCGATTTACAGGCAAAAGGTAAAATTGAAAACTATATGGCCTATGCCATGAAAGATGAAATGCTGAAAGGCATTTTAAGTTTATCTTCCAATTATTTTGATTTAAATCAGTTTATGACTGACGAGCCCCAAGGAGCGGCAAAACCTGCAGACACAGCAGCAATGAGTGTAGCTGAAATTCCTGCCAACCTCGATTTTACAATGACTGCATCTTTCAACACGTTGATTTACGATAACATGGATATAAGTAACGTCAAGGGAAAACTGATAATGGCAAATAGTGAATTGCGTATGCAAGATGTGAGTATGAATTTGTTAGATGGTTCAATGACATTGAGCGGTCTTTATGGAACTAAAAATGTAAAAGCGCCTGTGATAGATTTCAACATGGGCATCAAAAATTTTGATATCCCTAAAACCTATAAAACATTTAATACAGTGCAAAAAATGGCTGGTATTGCCGAGTATGCAACGGGCAGTTTCAATTGTGAAATAAGTTTTAGTGGTATTATGGATACCCACATGAATCCCGTTTATCAATCATTGAATGGTGCAGGACGATTGCAAACACAAAACGTAGTATTAAGCAATTACGCACCACTAAATAAAGTGGCCGATGCTATTAAAATGGATAAGTATAAGCGTTTGAGTGTCAATAATACCAACCTTTCGTTTAAGTTTAAAGATGGTGGCGTTGATGTTGAACCATTTGATATTAAAGCTGGCAACAGTAAACTCACTGTGCAGGGTAGAAGCAATTTTGATCAAACCATTAATTTTCCTTTAACCTTTGATATGGCGCGCAGCGATTTTGGAGGTGCAGCTAACAACATGCTTAATGGCCTGGTAGCTCAAGCAAACAGCAAGGGGGCAAATTTTTCATTGGGAGAAAGGGTGCAGCTGAGTGCGCTGCTAACAGGCACCGCAAAAAATCCTGTAGTAAAAACCAACTTAAAAGAAGCAGCAGGAAATTTGGTTGATGATTTAAAAAACAAAGCGAAAGAAGAAATCGATAAAAAGAAAGCTGAGCTTGAAGCCAAAGCAAAAGCAGAATTGGATAAGAAAAAAGCAGAGGCCGAAGCAGCACTCAATAAAACTAAAGCTGATGCCGAAGACAAAGCCAAAGCAGAGGCCGACAAAGCCAAAGCAGAGGCCGAAAGATTGAAAAAAGAGGCAGAAGCCAAGGCTAAAGCAGAGGCCGAAAAAGCTAAAAAAGCTGCCGAAGAAAAAGCCAAGAAGGAGGCAGAAAAAAAATTGAAAGGACTTTTTGGTAAGTAGCAACCTTGCCTGTAATATTGTGTCCTATGGTTTCACAGATGCCATTAAAAATCAACTTACACCACTAAAAAATATCATTTTTGAAACACCTATTCATTACACTGTTCATCATTAACTGTCTTCTTTCACCACAACTTTCAGGTCAGGAAGAAAAACAAAGTGCTTGCCCCGAAATCAGCAACAAAAAGGCAATTGAATATCTCGAAAAAGGGCGCAACAAAAAGAAATATGAATTCAAGGAGCGCATGGAGTATATCAAAAAAGCACTTGAAGAAGAGCCCGATTTTGCCGAGGCACAATACGAAATGGCGGCCCTGCAAATAACCTTAGCCGTTGGCAATGGCACCGGATTTAAACCAGCAGAAAAATATCTGTTACGCGCTGTTGAGTTATGTCCTGAAATAAATCCTTATGCCTATTATTACTTAGGGCAAATTGCATGGGGTGGCGAAGATTATGCAAAGACAGTAACCTATTTTGAAAGGTTTACTAAAAACCCCGAAAATGCTAAAAAGCCCGAAGATTTTGACAAGGCAGCTGCCTTGTTAAGACAAGCCAAATTTTATGAGCAGATTTATAAAAATAAGGTAGAATTTGATCCAAAACCTATTAAAAATATCGACACGTTTGAGGATGAATTCCTGCCTATGCTATCGCCTGATAATGATTTTTTGTACTACACAAAAAGATACATGAAGCAGGGTAAGGACGTACTGTTTCCCCAACAAGTGGAAGAACTCACAGAAGCCCAAAGAATGAATGGTGAGTTTGTAAAACCACACGCCATGGATATGCCATTCAATACACCTGGTGAAAATTATGGCGGCATTACTTTTTCTCTCGATAACAAACACCTGTTTATTACCGTTTGCAAAGCCAATAAAAAGGGCTATGTAAATTGCGATATTTATACGTCAGATTTAAACCGTGAAGAGGAGTGGGGGCCGCTTAAAAATTTGGGTCCAAACGTAAACACCGAAGATGGTTGGGAGGCGCAACCCTCTCTAAGCTCAGATGGTAAAACCCTTATTTTTGCGGGC
>JBILUU010000345.1:0-3473 GCA_044370815.1 Bacteroidia bacterium | reverse complement strand
ATTATTTATTTGAGCCACTCACAAAAAACAGCTGTTATTGCAGTTACATGCTGAACGAGAATACAATCCCGAGGTGTATTGACAATAAATCAAGTATTGCGGAAACCGAAAAAAATTGGACGATTGCCTATTTCTCTCAAAATAAAAAAACAATCGCTCATCTTAAAGAGTTAGGTTGCTATTTAATTACATACTCCAATAATTTGGTTCAATTGTGGTTTAACGATGTGGTGATTGATTTGAGCAAAGATACCGATGGTAATATTCTGGTGGCTGAGAGCAAGCTGCATTAATGAACAGGTTTAACTGTATTGATGGCTATTGTCAATAAAATCATAGTCTTTCGATTTTTACAAGAATATTTGCTACGTGATTTTTTCGTATTTTTTTTGTACAATTGCAACAACCAAAATATTTAAGCAATGAAAGGAAAACATTTTTTAACCGCATTTTTCGCATTAATGGTAATTTTTTGTACCGCCCCAGTAATAGCCGGTGACGGAGAAAAACCTAAAGATAAAATTTTAGGTGTTTGGGAAGTTGGTAGTGGCAAAGCAAGAGTCAAAATATTTTCATACGGAAATAAGTTTGGCGGTAAGATAGTTTGGTTAAAAGAACCCAACTACCCCGAAGGAGGTGCCAAGGTTGATAGAAATAATCCTGACGAATCTATGCGAACTAAACCGCTATTGGGTTATACCAATTTAACAGGGTTTGAAGCCAAGGGAGATGGCAAGTATGAAGGCGGTACTATCTATGACCCCGAAAACGGAAGTACTTATAACTGTGAGATTAGTATGCCCGATGATAATACTTTAGAAGTTAGGGGTTATATAGGTGTTTCTTTATTTGGCAGAACAGATGTTTGGAAAAGAGTTATCGTAAAGAAATGATGAAAAATAAACTTATACTGCTATTGATTTTCGAATTTTTCGGACTCATTGGCTATGCTCAAAAAGATACTGCAATTGTGCCTGATGAAGAAGAAGATTTCAGCCAATACAACAATGTTGAAACTGTACCTACAAAAAGGTACTGCAGCTCAAAAATTTTAGGTATTAGTCCTTCAAAATTAATTTCTGTGGGGTATGATTTCATTGCGTCACACCAAGTAACTGCAGGTTCTTTTTCGGGCTTTGATGAGCGTTCTGCGTCCATAAAAAACAATTCGGGCTTGCGTATTGCAGCCAATTTTCCTGTTGTATCTAATACACGCTGGTTAATTAATCTTGGCTTTACCAGATGGGAAAGCAATTATCAAATGAATGATGTGGGAAGCTTAACCCATCCTTTGTTAAGCACGCTTGCCAATAATGGCCTGCGTACAAGTGGTATTAATGCTACCATATTTAAACCCTTCAACGAATATTGGTTTACGATTGTACAAGTTTCAGGTGATTTTAATGGCGATTATAAACTAGGTGAAATGCCTACAGGCAATCAGGGCAAATACTCTGTTTCGGCACTTTTCGGTAAAAAGAAACACGACAGAATGCAGTTGGCTTTTGGTGTATCTCGCACCTATCGCGCAGGAGGACAGGCTTATTTCCCAATAGTAATGTACAACTATACAGCTCCCAATAAAAAGTGGGGAATTGAAGCACTATTGCCGGCAAGGGCTAACTTCAGGTATACCATCAACGCCCGTAACTTATTATTGGCTGGTTTTGAATTAGAGGGGAATGCATACCGACTCAACAACATGATGGACAACAATGCAGCTATTGTTTATAATCAACTTGAATTAAAACGTTCAGAGTTAAGACCCCGAATTACCTATGAATTTGGCTTGTACAAATTTATTTGGTTGTCGGTTCAAGCGGGATATAGAATCAATTATCGATATAATGTTGAGGACGGAGATCGGTTCAGAAGTATTACCAATAAAGATCCATACTTGATGGAGAATACACTTGGTAATGCTTTTTATACCAACATCTCCATCAATTTGGTATCTCCATAAGTTCATCATTTTGTGCGTATCCAAACGATTTTTATGACATACATTTAATGTTTTCTAAACTGTTTTTTTTGTTGGTTTGCCCCAGAGTGTTTCAAAAAAAGCAAAAAGTTATATCCTGCAGATTGTTTTTTGATTTAGAAATTACAACAATACTATTATCTTTGTAACAAATAACAATATTATCTATGAAAAAACTCTTACTAAATTTATCTCTATTATTACTTGCAGGGCAGATTGCCAGTGCACAAGACACCTTACTTACAGAAAACTTTGAAACCGGAGGGCCCGATAACTTTTCTTTAAATCCGCCAACTGGAGCAGAAACCTTTTGGATTAATTTTGACGGAGATGGTTTGCCTGATGGCAGTAGTGGAGGCCGTCCGCTAGAGTGGTTTGCCGGCTTAGGATATGATTTAAATGACACCAATAATACGGTTGCGGTAAGTAATTCGTGGACCAATGATGCTTCTACAGCCATTCAAAACTGGATTATTTCTCCTCCAATAACGGTTGGTGATGGTTCATATACGCTCTATTGGAAATCAGCTTCTTATCAAACTCCTTATTATTTAGATGGATATAAGGTTTTGGTATCTACTACCAATAATTTAGAAACAAGCTTTACAGACACGCTTGCTAAATTTGCAGAATATGAGTCACGCTTAAACCCGCTGCCTGATAGTAGCTTCAATAATTACACCTTCTCTGAAGGATTTGTTCATGGTGCCGATGGACAGTATGTTTTGTACACCGGAGACTCTGCACGATTTAGAGGTTTATTAAGACCTGATTCTGTAAGCTTGGCTGCCTATGCAGGACAAACTATCTATATTGGTTTTGTTGCCGACTCACATGATGATAACTTGTTGTTTTTAGATGATATTTTAGTGTATTCACCAACAGCAAACTCTATTAATGAAAATAAGGCGCAAAACTTTAACATGGAAGTTTTCCCAAATCCTACATCAAAAAGTAGCAGAGTGAATTTTTATGTTGACCGTTTTTCTCCGGTTGTTATTTCCTTAATTGACATGGAGGGCAAAGTGGTTAAAACAATTGATCGTGGACAATTAATGAGCGGCAATCATTTTGCTGATATCGATTTAACCAATATTCCACAAGGAAATTATTTTGTTCAAATCAGCAGTAACTATAAAACTGAAGCTAGCAAGTTGAGTGTAGTGAAGTAGTTAAACTCTTTTGCAGTATTACAAAAATGCTCCGATTCTATTAATGAATTTTGGAGCATTTTTGTATCCCTAAATTTATGCCAGTTTACGCATTAAACCCAAATTCCGCATTAGAAAATGCGGAATCGCTAAAACAGCTGTAATTCAATCCATTGGTTCAATGGATTGAAAACACCTGCTAAGCGGGATTGCCCTCATAAAATCACTAGTGCGTTACATACGTAACTTCTACTGATTAATTCCATCTAACTACATTTTAACTACCTGATTAATAATTGGTTATAAATATATTTTAAAAACTTGTTTCAAATAAAATTCTC
>JBILUU010000344.1:0-3474 GCA_044370815.1 Bacteroidia bacterium | reverse complement strand
CTGCCTGTCATCCCTCCGAATGGAGGGACGGGTTCGAGTCCCGTCCATTCCGCAAAACCCAACACAAATGTGTTGGGTTTTCTTTTTTAATTAAAAAATGGGGTATTACGGAACAGGATCAAAAGTTGTGGACTAAGCAAATAATTTTGCGAGTCTAAATAAGAAGAAGTTTACATTTCCAACACCTCTATACTAAGCTCTAAAAGCCTTTATTTTTGCATTGAAAGACGGAACAGGATCAAAAGTTGTGGACTAAGCAAATAATTTAGCGAGTCTAAATAAGAAGAAGTTTATATTTCCAACACCTCTATACTAAGCTCTAAAAGCTTTAATTTTCGCATTGAATGATTATGCCCAAGATTTAGTACTTGTGTGTTGAAGTAGGAATCAGACATAAAAGTTTTTTAGAAAAAAAGAGACAATAGAAAGAAAAACTATGCTCACTCCCTAAGTTTCCACTTACCTGCTAAAAACACGAAAGCCCTCGATAATCAAGGGCTTTGTTTTTTTGTGATCCCGCTGGGGCTCGAACCCAGGACCCCAACATTAAAAGTGTTGTGCTCTACCAACTGAGCTACGGAATCAATTGCTTTGTTTCAAAAGCGGGTGCAAATATAGTAGCAGTTTTTGTAGTGACAAAACTCAAGGTGCATTTTTCTTAAAATATTTCTTAGAAACTAACTACAACTCTGATAATCAATAGCATAAACATCATAATAGTTATTCAAACAAATTGTGAATAAATATTTGGCATGACACAACTAAAAAAAACAAGCCCCATTTGTGGGCTAATGCTCATCGGTATCATTTATTAGCCGTTTAAATCCATTGTTTTTTGCTGAGTTGATAAAAGCCGGCAATAGCTTCCCCTCTTGCTCAAAAATTTGATTAAGTTGTTCGTATTGTGCATCGTATCGATTATAATGCATAAAAAAAGCATTCTTGCTCACAACAATCCGCTTAGCCATCTTTAGTTTTAACTTATTCGACAGCGGCAGTAAGTGTAATGCTGTGATTATTTTATTGAGTTCATCGGCTTTCAATCGATTTTTTTGTGCCACCGTTAATTTGTCATCTAAAGTGTTATAAAACTGCGCTAATATTTGCTTATGCTTGAGCACAAAAGCTTTAATTGTATCCTCCTCCTCAAGGTGTTTTAAATAGCCTTTCAATGTATCGTTTTGCAACCCATACTTCTGTTCAAGAAAACTGATAGCTCCTTTACGGCCAACAAAACTTGCAAAGTTCTCATTAAAATCAACACTGCTTGGCAGGTATAGCGTTGCATGTGTCAACTCATGTATGATAAGCTCTGCTAATTCACCTTCACTGTCATCGAGCATAGATGATAAAATTGGATCCGATAAAATGCCTAAAGTGCTCCATGCCGACACTCTGCCCAAATCAACATCAAAAGATTCAACCCTTAATTCATTGGCCTCTTTCAAGCCCAAATTATAATCAAAAAATCCCTTATAGGAAACTTCTCCAAGCATCGGAAAGATCCATGTTTTCTCCTTCAATGAGAAGGGCTCACACGCTGTAAGCAACCAAATAACAGGTTGCTTTCCATGATCGAAATAGGTGCTGTAGTTATTTGTTTTTTTTAATCCCAAGCGTGTTTCAGCATACAATTTAACTTCTTGAATTAGTCTTATTTTATATTTTTGATTATCGCTTAGTTGTGATGATTGAAGTAAGGGTGTCACATCACGAGTTTGGGCTATCACAGTCAATTGTCCTTTCGCTTGCCGCAACAAATAAATCCATAGTCCCGGATTTATGAATACATTGAAGACAAGTATCAATAAAGAGGTTTGCCAAAGGATGGCAACAGCGTTTAAAAATTTTTTTTGCACCTATTAAAATTAATCCCACAAATATGAGTCAAACTTTGCGATTTACATATTAAGCAATTTAATTTGCATGAAAATAATTACTGCTATGTTTTTCTGGCTGTCAAAATTACTAAGTTTCCTGATTACTCCGCTGACATGGATTTTGATATGCTTATTGCTTGCTTTGTTTCTTAAAAATGTCAAGCTCAAAAAACGTTTTCTCATTACAGGGGTGTTTCTTTTCATGTTTTTCACCAACTCCTACCTTACCAATGCTGTGCTTCATGCCTGGGAAGTGCCTGCTACCTCAATCAAGCAATTAAATAAAAACTACGAAGCTGCCATCGTACTTGGCGGAATTTCATTTTGGGATCATGAACTCAACAGGATACAATTCAGTAGAAGTAGCGACAGGGTTTTTCAATCTTTAGAACTTTACCATCTTGGGTATGTAAAAAAATTAATCATCGTTGGTGGTTCAGGAAGTGTGGTGTATCCGTTGGATAAGGAGAGTGTACAAATTAAGACTTACCTTATGAACATTGGATATAAAGATGAAGATATCATTATTGAAGAGCGCTCAAGAAATACCTTTGAGAATGCTAAATACACAAAAGAGATATTAGATTCATTGAAGATGAAAGGCCCCTTTTTGATGGTTACCTCAGGATTTCATATGAAGAGAGCACAAGCTTGTTATGAAAAATTTGGCATTCATTCAACAGCATACAGCACCGATCGCTACAGCGGAGAAATGATTTTTGAATTCTATAAACTTTTTATTCCAAATACGTCATGCATACAAGCTTGGGATGTGCTACTGCATGAGTTTTTTGGATATGTAGTCTACTATTTTTCGGGCTTTATGTAGGTATCGCGCAACCTTAATGCCAGGTCTGGATAATCAGTGATGATGCCCTCAACATTAAAATTGAGCATATTGATAATATCTTGCCTATTGTTTACTGTAAAAGCATATACAGCTATGTTTTGTTGATGCAGGGATGCAACTATTTTCTCAGACAAAAATTGATATTGGCATGAAAGAATATCCGGTTTAAATCCTAACTCCTTAATATGCTCATAAGGATCTTTGTCATCTTCTATTAAAAGAGCAAGCGGTAAATTACTGTTTATTTTTCTGAGTGTGCTGAGCATTTCTTTATCAAATGATTGAACAAGGGTATGTTCCTGAATTTGACACTGAATAATTGCATCCAAAACCAAGTTAGCGTAAGTATGATAATCGGGCTGAGAAATACCCTGCTGCCGCGGCTCACTCTTAATTTCGATGTTGTAAAAGAACTTTGATTTAGGCTCCGCTCGATTATTTTTTGTTGCCGCTATCACTTCTGAAAGTAAAGGTTTATAAGCCGGGTAACTCATACTTTTAGGATAGGCAGGGTGCTTTAGTGTGCCGCAATCAAAAGTTTTGATGATTTCATAATCCATTTGATAAAGTATAAAATCATGTTGATTATTGGCACTAAAAGGAATAAATCCGGGCATGAGACATTTCTTGTAATGCATAAATGGCTCATGTGACACAACCACCTTGTGATCCTTTGAAATTACTACATCCATTTCAATGGCATCAACACCTAATTCCAAGGCAAATAAAAAGCCGTTTATGGTG
>JBILUU010000343.1:0-3481 GCA_044370815.1 Bacteroidia bacterium | reverse complement strand
ATACTTTAAATAGATTTAGAAAATTTTATAACTTTGAACGTATTCATGGTGGACTAGGATATCTATCTCCGTTTAAATATTTATCCAAATTAGGTTTTACTATGAAAAATGAAGCAGCTTAACCAAAATAATATTTAGAAAAATGTGTCCAAGTTTTTGCATTTAAGACAATACTTTAAACTTCATTGTTGAGGAAAGCAATGCAATTAAAAAACAAGATATGCAAGCTCGCGTCTAGTGGGGTTATTTTTTAGAAGCTGTAACCAACAGAAAAGGCAATAAAACTTAGGTTCAGAAAGTCTTTGCCTTTTATTTTAATTTCCTCTATTGGGATATAGGAAGGGAGAATTCCTGATAGTGATTTGGCATAAGGCCGAGTATGAGTATAATTAATGTTGCCTCTGGTATTTTGGTAGCTTAATTTTAGTTCTAAATGTTGTTTTTTGATAGTTTTAAATTTTACACCAGAGCCAAGTTCAATTAAAAAGGCATTACTATATCTTGCCTCGAAGTCAGAAAAATATTGAAAAGAATAATACCGATAATTCAATCCAGTAATAGGATCATAACCAAAAATTTGCCCACTCTCTACCTCTGATTCCATTTCTATGTTAAGGTTTTTTGTTGGTGCATAACCAAAGCCTATTCCTAATTCAGTAAATAATTGTGTGGTTTTATTCTCAGACGAATGATTAATTCGAAAAGTAATTTGACTATTGATTAATTCATAGTTAGTTGCTTTGGTTGATGAAACTGTTTGCAATATTGTAGGATTTACGATTCCTACACTAAGAAAATCTGTCCCATTAGGATATGCGTAATTCGACCCTGATCGTAAAATAATGTTTTTTTCATTCGATTGAATATTGGAATAACCTATTCCAAGGCCAATTTGCAGAAATGAAGAAACCGAAAAATTTGACCTCAAGGCAGGACTCATATTCAAAAGTTTGGAATTCCCTTCGCCAATGCCAATTCCTATTAACTGGTTCACTCCAAAGCTCCATATACGGTTTGTGTTTTTTATGCCTTGATTGTTGTTTTCCCCCTTTTCTATCCCATTTTTTCCAGCAGGAGAATTTGAACCAATGTCGATGGTTGAAATTTCTGTTGCCAAAAACTTTAGATTTCTTTCGGCTCCAATTTCCAAAATGATGTAATCATCCTTTCTATACTCAATTACTGTTCCTTTGACTTTACTGCCATCTTTTAAAGAAATTTCAACGCTTAATTTGCGCTGGGCAACAGCAATATTAACAGTAAAAAACAACGCTAGGCTCAGTAAGAGTGATTTCATTTTTTGCAGTTTATTCGATAGCTATTTTTTTAATTGTTTTTTTTTGAAACAGCATTCTGTATTGGTTATTGTTTCATATTGTTTTTAAACCAGCTGCTTGATAATTCCTGCTAAATTGAATTTGATGAAAAGAGCTTAAAAAATTATTGAAAGACTATTCATTTTTGACCTTGCCCATGCTTATATAAAAGCTGTGATTCTTTAAAAGCTATAGCCAATGGAAAAAGCAACAAAACTTAGGTTCAAAAAGTCTTTGGTTTTTGATTCAACAACTTTAGTTGAAATATTTGATATATCGGGAGGAAACGTTCCTTCAGTAGGTTTGGCATAAGGTTGGGTATAGGTATAATTAATGTTGCCTCTGGTGTTTTGGTAGCTTAATTTTAGTTCTAAATGTTGTTTATTGATGGTTTTAAATTTTACACCCGTACCAAGTTCGATTAACATGGCATTGGAATATCGGGACTTGAAGTTAGCATAGTTTTTATAAGAATATTCCTTGTAGATATTCATAGTGGTGATTGGATCAACACTCCAAGCGTATCGTTTCAGTATTTCTGATTCCATGTCTATGTTAAGGTCCTTTTGGAGAGCGTAGCCAAATCCAAGTCCTAATTCAGAAAAGAATTGAACTGGTTTATTTTGAGCCGAATAATTGATTCGAAAATTAATTTGACTATTGATTAATTCATAGGCAGTTGATTTAGGTATGGAAACAGCCTTCAAGATATAAGGACTAACCGAACCTTGGCTGGTAGCATCGGTTCCATTTGGGTACGCGTAATAGGCCCCTGATCTTAAAATTATGACCTTTTCATTAGATTGAATGTTCGAGTAACCTATGCCAAGTCCAATTTGCAAAAATGGAGAAACTGAAAAATAAGTTCTTAAAGTAGGACTAATATTCAACAATGTTGAATTCCCTCCACCAATACCAATTCCGGTTAATTGGTTAATGCTAAAGCTCCATTTGCCTGTTGTATTTTCTACTCCTTGGCCTGTGTTTTGGCCTGACTCTGAAATCTCATTTCCTGCTGGCAGGTTGGAAGCGCGGTTTATACTTGAAATTTCTGACGCCATGAACTTAAGATTTCTTCCTGCTCCTATTTCTAAAATGATGTAGTCATCTTTTTTATATTCAACAACTGTTCCCTTCACCGCACTGCCATCTTTTAAGGAGACTTCAACGCTAAATCCGCTTTGGGCAATAGCAACATTTACAGTAAAAAGAAATAATAGGCTCACTAGTAATGATTTCATTTTTTACAATTTCCACCAAAGCTAATTCAAAAAATGTTGATTTTCAATTTATTTTTTTTGCGATAAAAGTAATTTTGCCACCCCAAGTAGGCGCTAAGCTGAAGCAAAGCCATGTGTGCAGGGCTTAGTGCCGGCAATATAACTTAAATGCTTCTTTTAAAACTAATTCTTTAATGAAATTATTATCTTTGTTACTATGTCAGAAAAATACAAAACAACTGAAGATGGGTTATATTTTGTTAGCTTCAGTGTAGTTGGCTTTATGGATGTTTTTACCAGAAGAATCTATCAAGAAATTTTAGTAGAAAGTTTTATTTTTTGCCAAATTGAAAAGGGTCTTAAATTATATTGTTATTGCATAATGACCAACCATATCCATTTTATAGCATCATCAGAAAATAGATCTTTATCTAATATACTTAGGGACTTTAAATCATTTACAGCAACCCAAATCATGGATGCTATTTCAAAAAATATTCAAGAAAGTAGAAAAGAGTGGCTGCAAGAACAATTTAAATATTATGGTAGTAATAGTCCTCAAAAACAAATCAATCAATTTTGGAAACATGACAATCATCCATTTTTCCTATTCAGCAATGAGATGATGCAACAAAAAGTAAATTATATCCATTACAATCCAGTAGAAGCTGGTTTTGTAAATGAGCCACATCAATGGAGATTAAGCAGTGCAAATGAACTAAGTCCTATTAAGGTTTTAAAGTTTTGAGAAATGATAAACATTGTAGTAAAAATACCGGCACTAAGCCCAACCTTAAAATGGCATAGCTTCAGCTTAGCGCCTACGGGGTTCAGAAATACCAAATGCCTGAAAGATTTATTGTAAGAAATGATAATGGAAGTCAGTTTGTAGCTAGCCTAGTCCAGCAATATTTTACAGAAAAGAATATAATACAAGAATTTACA
>JBILUU010000036.1:0-12643 GCA_044370815.1 Bacteroidia bacterium | reverse complement strand
CCTACAGGCCTCCGGCCTGTGTAAAAATGCCTTTGTATAAACCGTATTTTCTTTTTTGGGCAAGGCTATCGTTAGCAAAAAAAAACTTTTTTACAGCGGTTGGAGATTGCTTCTTATACTCACTTGCGAGTCACGAACGCGGGCGTATTCATTTAAAAGGCTTACATGAAAAAACTCAATTAACCGCCTTCTTCTTAAACTCATTAAAATTCATACTCAAGGAAAGTAAATCAGTACCACCTGCTAAATGATAAAAGGAATGGCTGTAACCAATTACAAATTTAGATATTTTTATCCCTGCTCCAAATGCAAAACCGCTTAAGCCTGTGCGCGATTCAACTACCAAATCTTTTCTTCTGTTGTAATTATAAGAGAATCTTAAATTAAAATTCTTAGTAATTAAAAACTCGGCTCCAACTACAAAATGGCGCATAATATTTTCACCTATCTTTTTACTAGGTGGTAATATCTGATTGGTTGCGGGATCTATTTGTGTTTCATTCACCGAATCAACATACGTTAATTTATAACGTTGTAAATTGGTAGCAATTAAATTAAAACGTAAAGGCACATGCTTTAATTTTTGTGTTAAGCCTATTTCAACATTTAAAGGCAAAGGCTCTCTGTTGCCGGTATAATATGGCGTAATTTGTGCGCCAATATTTCGGGCTAAAAAAGAAGCGGTAAACAATTTATTAGGATGTACAAAAGCACCCGCAATGTCAACACTCAACCCAAAGGAATTATAATTTCCAATAGAGGAATAAACAGGTTTGAAATTGGCACCCACTGTAAAAACGGAATCAATTTTTTTGCCCCATCCAATATTAAAAGCATACTCACCACCAGTGAAAGTACCCGTTTGCAGGGATGTTTCATCTGCTTCAATAAATTTTCCGTAATTGATGTATTGCATGCCTGCGGCAAATGTTCCATATTTTTCGGTATGATAACCATAGCCTACCATCCCGTAATTGATACCCGATACAAAATTGAGGTAGTTTAATGATAATTGATTATGCATATCTTTATTTAAAAGCGCAGGATTAATTAATCCAATATTTAAATCATGATCACGCACAGCAGGCGCATAGCCACCAAGTGCTGCAATTCGGGCATTGGGTATTAAATTCAAGAAATTATACACAGTATTTCCTCCGGTTTGGGCTTTCACCTCAAACAATCCGCTACAAAGCATCAATAGCAAAATCAGTAAAACTTTTACAGTTGTTGTTAATCGCATTTTACTTGGTGTAAAAATTAAATTCTTGTACAAATAAACAAATCATTATCGAATAGTTTTAAAAAAGATAAAAAAGCTTTCTTTTGCTGGTCCATTTTATTGTTTACTATTTTAATTTGACACACTCAAGAAACGAAAAATAAACTTATTTATTGTATCCTTTTCACACAAAACATAAATGCGCATAAACATCAAAGAATTAGAGCAAAGTATGCTGCAAAAGTTATTGCAAACAGGCAATATGGAGCAGATAATTAATGATACCCGATGGCAAAAATACATCAATACCTCTTTGGTTACCATGGGTATTGCCACTGCAAAACAACGGCAACTTGCCAAAATAGGATACCCGCAATTACAAGATTTATCGATCACAGAAAAAATTGATACGCTCGGGAAAATATTTGAATCGAGCCACATTTTTGAAGTTAAAAATCAATGTTTATATTTTTTAGACCAACACAAACAAAGAAATTTAAACATCACACATTGGGTATCTATCAAAGACTGGGTGAAATACGTTGATAACTGGGCCCATTCAGATGGCTTATCGTCAATATTTTCGATGATGTTACAGCATCATTTAGATGTTTTGTATCCTCAATTAGTGCAGTGGAACAAGAGCAATAATCATTGGGAGCGCAGACAATCAGTAGTTTGTTTGTTCTATTATAGCCGCACCCGAAAACACTTTTTACCTTTTGATAAAAGTATTGAGCTCATCATTAATTTACTAAACGATAAGGAATACTATGTACAAAAAGGTATAGGATGGGCATTGCGCGAAGCCAGCAATGTATATTATGAGTTTACCTATGATTTTATTTTACAGCACATTCATCAAATAAAGCCGGCCGCCTATTCGGCTGCAATCGAAAAACTTCATCCTAAACATAGGGAAGAAGTGCGGTTGATGCGCAAAAAAAAATCCACCTTTTAGGGGTGGATTTTTAATGGATGATAAAAATATTTAGGCTGTTGGTTGAACGTTTACAGCATTTAAACCTCTTTTACCTTCTTTCACTTCAAAGCTTACTTCATCTCCGTCACGGATTTCTTGCTTTAAACCTGTGGCATGAACAAAAATGTCCTCACCTGTTTCATTGTCACAAATAAATCCAAAACCTTTGGAGTAATTGTAAAACTTTACTTTACCTTTTTTCATTGTACTTTTTTTAATTTTTAATAAATGTGGTGCAAATATACAATTAATACGCTACGCTTTTACAAAATCAAAGAAATAAATATCTGTGAATTGCCGATACGGTAGGTAATAAATCTACTATTGAAGGATAAAACACCCACTCCAACATCATGCACAATACACCAATTGGCCTTTTAGCTGATATATCGATAAGGTTAAACTTGCTCTTAAAGTCAAGTAAACATTCGTTATTTTCTATTTACAGTATATTTCCTTAAGGGTAGTAGCATTATCAACATTAAATTGAATTGCCTTTTGGAGATCGGCACAGGCCTCGCTAGTTTTATTTACCATTAAATATGCTAATGCACGATTGAAATAGGGCGCTGCAAATTCGCTATCGAGCAAAATAGCATCAGTAAAGTCATTGATAGCGCTCTGATAATCTTTTATGAGGACATAAAGTGAACCTCTATCATTCTTTGCCAATTTATTGTTTGGTTCAATCTCGCATGCTTTGTTATAGTCTGCCAATGCACCTTGATAGTCCATAAGATTTTTTTTTGCATATCCTCTATTAATGTATGCCTCAGTAAACTCATCATTAATTTCTATCACCTTTCCAAAGTCAACTAAACTCTGATGATAATCTTTGAGCTTTGAATAGGCAACACCTTTGTTATACAGTGCAATTATATTTTGTTGGTCAAGTTCAAGAGCCATCTTGTTGTCGGCAATGGCTCCTTGTATATCGCCAATCTTCTTTTTTACAACGGCTCGGTTAAACCATGCCAATTCAAGTTCATTATCTATTAAAATACATTTATCATAATTGGAAAGTGCTTCGTTAAACCGGTTCATTTTAAAAAGTGCATATCCTTTCAAAAAGTAAAGAAGGGCATAATTATCTCGAATACTGATTGCCTTATCAATATCAACTATAGCTGCATCAAACTTACCTAATTGTATTTATGCTGCTGCACGTCCAATATATGCTTGCAGAAACTCAGGATAAATCTCAATTGATTTTGAATATTCAACCACGCTTTCATCGTAATTACGGTTGTTTAACTTTGCTAAACCCAATTCAAGCATGGTAATGCTATCGGAAGGGTTAATCCTGATGGCTTCATTCAAATCGGTGATGGCTCCTGTATAATTATCCATCAACATCTTTAAGTTGGCACGCACATCATAAAACGTGGGATTATTGGGATTCAACTTGATGGCCATATTGTAATCATTCATGGCTTTTTCATTAAAACCCCTTATTTGATATACCTTTCCTCGAGCCAGATAAGCTTCCACATAGTCAGCATTTTTCTCAATAGCTAAGCTATATTCTCCAATAGCTTCTTCCCACCGAAGCAATTTCGCAAATCTATTCCCATCAATAAAGTGTTGTTGCGACTCACTTATTTGAGCAAAGGAGCATATTACACCTTTAAGCATAAAAAATACAAAAAGGTACATTTTGGGGTTCATATGAATTTTCATAATCAATAAACAAAAAAGCCTGATTGATGTTTCAATCAGGCTTTTTTGAATAGTTATGTGCAACTTACTTCACAGAAATATCAACGTATTGAGATTTCTCATAGGTAGTTCTGTTTTCGTTGAAGTCCTTGTTATACTCAGGCCCACCAACCAATGCATTAACAGGATTGAATTTTACCTTAGATGCATCAGCACCTGAAGCTTTCAACATGCTGATTATTTTTGCTTTAGCGTCATCACCTCTTTTTTGAGCAAGGGCTTGGTTATCGCCAAATTTCTTGGTAGGGACCTTAGACGCGCTTGCCTCAATAATTACTGTAACAGATTGACCTGCTTTAACCATTGCTGTGAGTTGTTTCATAAACTGCATGAAGTCTTTGTTGCTGGCATCAATAGCGGTTTTGTTATATTTAAAGTAAGTTCTGAATTCAGCCGGAGCTTCGGGCAACGAATTAGGATCTTGTTTACCTTTGTATTTCTTTCCTTTATTTTTAGGATCTTTGTAGAAAGCTTCTTCTTTTGCTTTTTCATCTGCAGCAGCTTTGGCAGCTTCTGCCTCAGCTTTTGCTTTAGCATCGGCAGCGGCTTGTGCAGCAGCTTTTTCAGCAGCTTCACGCGCTTCTTTTTGCTCAGGAGATTCGCCAATTGCTTTTAAGTAAATGTCGCGCTTAACCTCTTCAAACTTATTAGAAGCTGTTAAGTCGAAGTCTTCTTTAAATTTCTCAACACCATCAACCTCAACTTTCACACTGTATTTTGAACCGGGCATCATCACAAACTTAACTTTTCCTGTACTATAGTTTCCTGTGTAGGTTTTGGATGAACCTGCGCCACCCATTTGTGTAACTGTGGCAACAATTGTTGGGAATATAGTTGCTTCAGCATCAATGTTGTTTATTACTCTTCCAGTGAAAACCGTCATTGGATTAAGCACCTTATCGTTGAAGGTGATCATGTAAATATCTAATCCACCCAAACCTTCTTTACGAGTTGCTGAATAATAGGCAGTTTTACCTGTAATAGAAGGATAGTAAGATGTTTCATCATCAGGAGAGTTGATAGGATAACCAAGATTGCTAACTGTACCAAACGATTTGTCAGTGGCATTGTAATTAGCCATCACAATATCAAATCCACCCATGGTTTGATGACCGTTAGATGCAAAATACAAGGTAGTTCCATCTTGTGACATTACCGGACTTGCCTCATCGTAAGGTGTATTGATAGTGTTTCCCACGTTAATAGCCGGGCCCCAAATACCATCGGCACCTTTATCGGAACGATAAATATCGGCTCCACCTAAGCCGCCTTTACGATCACTCACAAAGAACATGGTATTTCCATCGGGGGTAAAACATGCACCTCTTTCCATAGCTTTGCTGTTTATATTAGCACCTAGCTCAACAGGCGTGTTCCATGATTCTCCCTTAGCTTCAGAAAGGTAAATATTACCATTTAATTTTAGACTTTGCCAGCTTAAAATTTTCGTTCCGTCAGCAGAAATACCCACTACAGCATCGTTTTCATCAACATTAATATTGGCACTTAATAAAATAGGTGCCGCCCATTCGCCATCCTTCTCATTACTAATCATAGCACTTTCAAAGAAAGAACCATCTAAATCTTGGTAGTTACCAAATCCATCTCTTTTGGAGTTAAATATTAATGATGATTCGTCAGGTGTTAAAAAAGGTTCGTACTCAGGAAATTTGCTGTTCACGTTTGGACCCAAATTTTTAATGGTTACGTTCACCGGTTTTTTTATGGATGCAGCAGCAAACATACACATTTGAATGTTACGTTCAACCTCAGCGCTTAACTCAGCATTTTTGTTTCCTATGAGACCTTTATATTTTGTGAATTGCTCTTCTGCTTTGGTGAACTCCATATTTAGTTGATAGGCATTGGCCAAATCAAAAATAGCAATCTCAGGAGCTCTTTTTTCGCTTGCCGAAAACTCCTCAAAGCTTCTAGACGTATTTGCGGCAGCTTTTTCCAAGAAAGGAATAGCTCTTGATTTGTCTCCAGCTGTCATTAAATAACAAAAGCCTGCCTTGTAATTAACATTGGCATTGTTTGCATCTGCTGTAGCTAATTCAACGTATAGCGGCAGAGCTTCAGTGTAATTTTTGTACTGAAGGTGATATTCTGCATCGCTAAACTTCTTTACAAAATCAGCGTTTTGTGCAAATATCACAGAGGAACTGATTAAAAAGAAAAAGGTGAATAATTGTAGGTTTTTCATTATTATTGTAAATTGATATGTAATTATTGTGTAATTAATTGGGTAAAAGTATATTTAATCGACAAATAAACAAAACAAATTGTTAAGGCCATTATAATATTTTGCACATGCAAATTGTTAAAAAATATCTAAATAACTCTATCTAAGTCAAAAGATTCGAGATAATCAGCCACTCGCCTAACAAAGCTGCCACCTAATGAGCCATCAACTACCCTATGGTCATAACTGTGCGACAAAAACATCATGTGCCTAATGCCAATGGTGTCTCCCTGGGGAGTTTCGATTACAACTGGTTTCTTTTTAATGGCACCAACAGCCATAATGGCTACCTGAGGTTGGTTGATAATTGGGGTTCCCATCACATTACCAAATGAACCAACGTTGGTAAGCGTAAATGTTCCTCCGGCAATTTCATCGGGGCTTAGTTTTCCTGTGCGGGCACGATTAGCTAAATCATTAACAGATTTTGTTAGTCCCAAAAGATTTTTTTGATCTGCATTTTTAATCACAGGAACAATTAAATTCCCACTTGGCAACGCAGTTGCCATTCCAATGTTAATGTCTTTTCTTTTGATAATATTGTAGCCGTCTACTGCAATATTAATCATGGGAAAATCTTTGATGGCACGGGCAACCGCCTCAATAAATATTGGCGTAAAAGTAATTTTCTCATTCTCTCTTTTTTCAAAAGCATTTTTCACCTTGTCGCGCCACATCACAATATTGGTTACATCGGCCTCAACAAATGATGTCACATGTGGAGAGGTATGCTTGCTCTTTACCATATGATCGGCAATTAGTCTGCGCATTCTGTCCATTTCAATAATTTCATCACCGGCTTGTAAACTTACAACAGGTTTTGATGGAGCAGTGCTCGCAGCAGGCGCAGCAACGGTCTCGGTTTTGACATGTGCTTCAAAATTTGGAACTGCAGCAACAGGTGCAGACTTGCGTGAAGAAATATATTTTAAAACATCCTCTTTGGTTACCCTACCCTCTTTGCCCGAACCTTTGATGCTATCGAGTTCGCTAACTGAAATATTTTCTTCCTTGGCGATGCTTCTTACCAATGGTGAATAAAATCTATCCCCGGAATTTGCTTCAGATGAGGCATTCACAAATGCAGCAGCAACAGTGGTTTGCGGTGCACTAGCAACTGGAGCAACCGAAGCAGGTGCTGTAACAGGAGCAGCAACAACACTGTCGGTAGCGCTGTCGGCAATTACTGCAATCACTGTGCCTACTTGCACTACATCACCTTCCTTAAAAAGTTTTTTGATGAGAATTCCTCCTTTTTGAGCAGGAACTTCTGAATCTACTTTATCGGTTGCAATCTCAAGCACCGATTCATCAGGAGCTACTTTGTCGCCTTCATTTTTGAGCCACTTGGTAATCGTAGCTTCTGCCACACTCTCGCCCATCTTGGGCATAATCATGTCATACTGTGCCATAATTTTAATAAAATTTTACGGGACAAAAGTAAACTAAAAAGGCAATAATAAAATTTATTGACAGTGTAAATTAATAACAGCAACTAACTATTTTTTGAGTATCAAACGCTCATTGTGCACCCACGAGCCATTCTGCAATTGAACGATGTATAATCCTGACTCCAATCCATTTACATCAGCGCGAATGTCCACAACGGTTGACCTGCCGTTCATCGACTTTTCAAACACTTTTTTTCCACTTAGGTCAAATAATTGAATTAAAGTGCTTGTTAAACTTAAATTATTAGGAACACTAATGTTTAAATAATCGGCACATGGGTTGGGAAAAACATTGACATATTTCCCTTCTAGCATTTGTTGTATTTGAGTTGTGTTGGCTTCAGTTAGCACTTGATTGGTGGTGTAAATGAAGTCACCAATCGAATTATTTGCATTATTGGTTGCATTACCGGCTGCATAGAAAGTGATATCACCAGTGCCCGCAGCAGGTGCTGTCCACTCGAAGGTGAATACCAAGCTATCGGTACCAAAATGGTTGGGTTGCTTGTGCACAGCATTGGTTCGTGTATTGCCTAAGACAGTTGCGTTTAACGATTTAGCATTGGGTGAATTGGTAGTTGATATAATCCCTGCGTTGGCTCCGCTTGGCAAAAGTGCCTCGAAGCCAAAACCAAACTTTGCAGAACCGGTGCGCTTAACTGTTACATCAATGTTGTAGGTTTGTCCGGGTACATATGTCCAGTTGGTGAGCCCTGCGCTGGAAATACCCACACTGCCGCCACCCGAGTTGAGCGGGTTGGTACTGTGACATTGATTACATGCGTTTTCTCCGGGCGAACCGGTTTTTCCTTCTTTACCATTATTATTGGTGAATGCTGTGTTTGAGATAATGATACCGGCCATAGTGGCAAAGGCACATATCAGAGAGACCTTTTTAATATTTGTCATTGTTTAATGTAGTTGAACTTTTTAACTATAGTTTTAGAATCATCAATTAATAACAACAAATATATCCCATTGTTCATATTGGGTAAATCGATCGTATTTAAGCCACCACCCAGGGTTAATTCTTGCCTGTATAATTCACGTCCGGTAAGCTCTTTGATACATACCAACGCTTTATTTCCTTTCATATTGCGCGAATCAAAAGTGAGCATGTTGTTTTCAACAGGGTTAGGATAAATTTTCAAATCGTTGATTTCATCATAAGATTTCGAGTTTTGCGAGGTAACCAAGGTACTGTCGATGATAATATTTTCATCACCTTGTTGATAAGCAGTGTAGGTAAAATATACCAACATCATTTCATCATTTGTAGCTTCGCCTGCCTCCACATTGATTGTCGGATTAGATGGATTGTAAGGATTTGCAGAGGTATTATCATAAAAGGCCTCATAGTATAGTGTAGATCCTGCAGGTATTACCTGTACCTGTTGAAAATCATAGCCGCCTTGCCACATAAAATTCCAATCGTTAATTCTAATCAGTGGAATATTTAAATTATTAGGTGCAATAGCATTTGATTGAATACTTCGGCCTATAAGATGCATATGTGGTGCCACCTGAAGTACTGAAACTTTTCCAAATTGAGCAGGAATGGCATATTGCCCATAAAAGGTTTTGGTTTGATTGGCAGCAATATATAGCGGCCCATTAGTGAGTGAACTTGAATGATTAAGAATAGGATCTACCCTTAAGGCACGAATGCTTGGTGCATTGCTGAAGAAAAAATTAACTTTAGTGCTATCTTGCAATCCCATTGTGCCTGCAGGATAATGAATTTGAAATACAATATCGGCATTTGCAGGTAATCGCAAACCCATTCCATTAGGATAGAATTGCGGTTGTGCACCCGGCACCCACAATCCTATGAGGCGAGCAGAACTCGCACCAACACCACCAAACGATAAATAACCAGGATTAGGATCTTGCGCATCTAAATTTGCACAGCTGCCTGTGGTATCAGCAAAAATCAGCACATGATGCACCATTTGACGATTGCCCGGTATTACCTCAAAACCTCTAATATATTTTGATGTATTTAATCCACTCGGAATAACAAAGCATTGATAAATATCTGTTGTTGATGCATAGTTGGTAAATACAGGCATTTGAGCAACCAAATCGGGTGTCTGATTAACTGCAGAGCCAACCGGAAATACAGGAGGTGCAGGAGCATTATTAAGATTTCCTGCCGGCATTCCACTATTAATCCAATCAACAATCGCAGTTTTTTGTTGTGCATTTAAAGCACGTTGATGAGCAAATTTCCGATAGCTTGTGTCCGGAGGCAAGGAGGCATGCGATTGTCCGTCACTGCATCTAAGATTCCGGCTGCCGCAGTTACTGCATCGTTGTAACTCATTAAACTGAATGGTCCAATTGCCCCCGGATGATGGCAAGATGAACATTTGTCATAAACGATAGACGCTACATGATCGCTCCAAGTTGTTGGTTGCGCCAGTGCAACGCTTGCCATAAATAAAATAGAAAAAAACAGTTTGTATTTCATGCATCGAGTTTTTGAACCGACATCAAATATAAAATGGTTTAATTCTTACAATATTTGCAATAAAAATATATTCGCTTTATCCCCAAAAAAAACTGCTTACGGAAATCACTCCGATTTAATCCGATCTAATCAGTTAGATTTATTTTCTAGCACCACATAATCGGCAGTAGAAAAAACCTCTTTACAACCTGTAAAATCAGCACCCATGAACTCTGAAATGGCATATGTTCTTGGTTTAACGATGTATTTTATTAATCCTGAATAATAATGCTCGGTTACCTTTTTGTAGTTAAACTTTGATTGTGTTGGCACAATATCTTTGTTGGGCACCATGGCATGTGTGGGAAGCATGGCATTGATCTGATCATCAAACGATATAAAATAAGTATTTTTTTTGAGATGATTACTGAGCCATTTAGCTGTTTGTTGGCGCTGCGCAAATATTGCTGATGTATTTTTTAAATGATTGAAATGCTCATGAAATATTTTTTGTAAAATCACATTTGGCAGCAAAACTATCAGGTATAAAGCGGCAGCATAGGATACAAATGATGCTAATCGATCCTGAAAAATACCATGATCAATGAGTGCTTTCACCTCGAGTGCAATCAAAATAATGCTGAGTGCAATAAATTCATTGTAGTAATTGATCCATGAACCTTCTTTAACACTGGTAACAACAGCAAATGAAAAGATTCCTACATTCATGAAACTTAAAAATTTGAATCCCTTATCATGACTATCAAAAAAATAGCGCACCGACAACAGCATTCCTAGAACCATAATCACCTGATATTTGAGAAAAAAATGCGAGAAAACGTCATATACTCGTGCTATTGAAACCCCATTATTGATGCCTTTAAAGGTATTGAGTATGAAATTGCCCCGATACAGTTGATCGAATAGAAATAATCCAACAAGCAAAGCTATGGCAAGACTCAGCGTGGCAATTAAAAAAATTTTAAATTCTTTTGTAAGTATAAAATACGCAGGAATAATCACCAAATATTGAATCCCCGTTTGTTTCACAAAAACTGACAAAACAGCAATCAAAATCCCACCTATCAAGTATATATTTTTATGCTTGTGCTGCTGAAAAAAAAAAACAAAGCATACCAGCATCAATAAAAAAAGGAGGGCAAATAGGGCATCCGGACGGGCTGCAAAATGTATTCTTGTAAGATGAATAAAATAGGTACATGCCGCAATGATGGCTAAATGCTTATTGATTTTAAATTGCCTGTTGAGCATCAAGAAAAGTACAACTACACTGAATAGGTTGAAGCATAAACTCAAGCTTCTCCCTACAGCATAAATAGCATGTAAATCATTAAGGGGGTTGAGATAAAATAGTTGCGAAATGCCTGTTGCTATGTAATAATATAAAGGCGTGTATTGGGTAATGTCGAAACTTCCAGATTCCGGATTTTCATAAAGCGCATCACCACACAACATTTTGCTAATGCTGTATGCCACATTATTTTCAACTCCGCCAATATCAGCATCGTAGGAGCCAATTAAAAAAATTCTTAGAAGTAGAAACAACAAAAAGTTGATTACACAAAACCACGCGGTAATTTTAAGCAAATCAAATTTAGATTTTAATCTTAACAGCATTGCTTTATTCCTTGTTACGTATGCACCTATTTTTTTGCAACCAGCCGAAATATAGCAAGGATAAGTGTATCATACTTTTTGTTGTTGAAAGGAGGTTTAAACCCTTATATTACTTTTGTTTTTCGGACGGTTTGTTTTCCTTGTAACGTTTATCTGGTGTGCCGTCTTTCTTTAATTTTTGGTTTTCCTTGTATCTTTTGTCAGGGGTACCGTCTTTTTTTAATATTGGTCCTTTTGACTGCTCTTCTTTAGCTTGCGCAGGAGTTGCTTGTTTAACCTGTACTGAGCTGTTTTCTTGCGCACTTACAGATTTTGTTGGATTGGTAGTTTGTCTTGCTTCACCGGTCCCGGGTTTGGCTGCTACCGGTTTTAAAGAAACTGCCTTTGGCTGATTTCCTTTTACCGGTTGTGTTTGTTTTTTTGCATTTTGAGCAAATGAAGTGGTAACACTAAAAAAAATAGCGACTGCAATTAAAATGAAGTTTTTCATGTTTATTGTTATTAGGTTTAGAAAAAGATTTACAACAAGTATGCCAATTCAAAGTACGGTTAACTAAGACCCATCACTTTACCATCAACAATATCAATGTAAACGGCTTGCGGCACCTTTGGCAAGCCCGGCATCCTCATAATTTCACCTGCCACAGCCACAATAAATCCGGCTCCGCGATTAATGATTAAGTTTTCGATATTGAGTGTAAAGTCAGCGGCCACACCAATTTGTGCCGCATCATCGCTGAAAGAGTATTGCGTTTTGGCAATGCAAACCGGTAAGTGCCCTAGGTTTAGTTCATTGATTTTCTTCAAAGAATTTTCGGCTGTTTTGGATAACAAAATATCTTTCCCACGATAAATTTTAGTCACAATTTTTCGTATTTTTTCAGGAATTGTATCGGAGCTTTCGTAAGTATAAGTAAGCGATTGGGAAGGTTTT